>DATGND010000025.1:0-6705 GCA_035306925.1 Bacteriovoracaceae bacterium
TATCCACAAAGAAGACAGCATCGATAGATTTAGCAATTTCAGCAATGGCCTTAAAATCAATGATACGTGGATAAGCAGAAGCACCAGCAATAATCATTTTAGGTTTTTCTTTCTTCGCGATGTCTTCCAGTACGTCATAATCGATGGTTTCTGTTTCAGGATTAAGACCATAGTGAGTGGCCTTAAATAGTTTTCCTGAGAAGTTAACAGGAGAGCCATGAGTAAGGTGTCCACCTTGAGCTAAGTCCATTCCAAGGAAGGTATCCCCAGGCTGAAGAACGGCCATATAAACGGCCATATTGGCCTGAGAACCAGAGTGGGGTTGAACGTTTGCGTATTCTGCTCCGAAGATCTTTTTAAGACGTTCAATAGCTAGAGTTTCAATCTCATCAACAAATTCGCAGCCATTGTAATAACGTTTTTGGGGATAGCCTTCAGCATATTTATTGGTCAGGCAAGACCCTTGAGCTTCCATAACTGCTTGAGAGCAATAGTTTTCAGAGGCAATGAGCTCAAGTCCCATTTCCTGACGGTTTTCTTCTTGCTTAATAAGGTTAAAAATTTCTGAGTCAACAGACGAGAGTTTAGAATTCATTGTTCCTCCAAATTCCCCCTTATTTTAAGTCTTCAAAGGGGCTTTCGGCCAGCAATTGCATGTCTAAACTTTAAACACCCCCTGTTATAAATTCTCACTCCCTCCTCATTGGTCCCGGCGCATTCTAAAATTAGTCCACACTTACTTAAAAAGGTTGAGGGCAATGAGAATACTGTTATCGGGTTTAGTTTTTTTCCTATCAATAAGCGATGCTAACGCTTTTTTTAACAACAAAAAGAAAGAGAAAGAACTGGTGGCGATAGCAGCTAAGGACAGACTCTGCAAAGAGAACGCGATCAACTATACCTATCAGGGAATTCAAGAAAAGTATTCCCATTGGAAATACGACATTAAAGACTTTTCATCTAACTTTTCCTATGTGGAACCCAATGAAAATGTTCTGGTCGTTCACGTAAGAGAAAAACACTATCGCTTTGAACACAAAATTATCTTAGATAACGAAACTTGTGACGTCTTAGGACATGAGAGTTTTGCATTTTAGGGGGGAGTCTATGAAGAAGATTATTTTTGCTATCGCTTCGATACTTATTTTCAGTCAGCATTCCTTTGCTCGAAACTGTGATTCTCAGGCAATCTCTCGTGCTTTGATGGAACATCAAAAATCAGGATTGGTTGATCCTTATCTTCTTAGTCACTATGAAGTGGTGGGAAGGACTATTGAGGACGATTCTCTCTATACAGTGGTTCGCTTTATCGATTCGAACTATTCAACTTTTTATACCGTTGAACAAAATCCACGCAATTGTAAAATTAGAAGTATTGAATAAAAAATCCCCTCTTTTGAGGGGATTTTTTTAAGCTTTTTTGAAAATAGTTGAAGAGTTTGTTCCCCCAAAACCAAAAGAGTTATTAAGAGCATATTGAATATCTCTTTTCACTGATTTGTTCGGAGTCACAAATAAATCACATTGAGGGTCTTGGTTATCAACGTTGATGGTTGGAGGAATATCTCCAGTCTCAAGAGCTTTGATACACATGATACTTTCAAGTCCACCGGCTGCACCAAGAAGGTGACCAGTCATTGACTTGGTTGAACTTAGAGTTAAGTTTTTAGAGTGATCACCAAAGGCTTTTTTAATGGCCTGGATTTCAGCTATATCACCAAGAGGAGTGGAAGTTCCGTGAGTATTAATATAGCCCACTTCTTCTTTGTTAATTCCTGAAAGCTCTAAAGCTTGATTGATGCAAATAAGAGCACCAAGACCTTCCGGATGTGGAGCCGTGATGTGGTGAGCATCAGAGCTTGCACCAAAACCAACGACTTCAGCAATGATTTTTGCTCCACGAGCTACAGCTTTATCGTAGTTTTCAAGAATGATAATACCTGCTCCTTCACCCATGACAAATCCATCTCGTTCAGTATCGTAAGGACGGCTAGCGCGAGCTGGTTCATCATTTCTTTTTGACAGAGCTTTCATAGAAGCAAACCCTGCAATCGTGTACGGAGTGATCACTGCTTCCGTTCCGCCGGTTACCATAGCATCCTGGCGGCCCAGCATAATTTCTGTAGCAGCTAATCCAATGGCGTGAGCAGAAGAAGCACAGGCAGAAGCGATAGCAAAGTTAATCCCTTTAAAATTCCATTTCATGGAAACAAGACCTTCGGCCATATTGGGAATAACTGAAGGAATGAAGAAAGGTGATACGCGACGGGCACCTTTTTCCAGGAAAGTCTTGTGGTGCATTTCAATGTGCGGGAATCCACCAAGACCTGTTCCAAAGATCACACCGATTTTAGATGGATCATATTTAGCTTCAAGAAGGCCAGATTGAGTCAGGGCCTCTTGAGTAGAGTGTAGTGCAAATTGATTAAAGCGATCAAAGCGATCCTGATCTTTAGGATCCATAAGATCATCGGCCAGTTTGAAGTTTTTAACTTCTCCACCAAAAGTAACCGGCCAGTTTTCAGTGTTTTGATTTTCAAGAGTTGAAATACCGGATTTACCAGCGAGAGCATTCGCCCAAATTTCATTGAGGTTATGTCCAAGACCACAAATGGCCCCTAAACCTGTAATTGCAACGCGATTTAGTTTCATAAAAAGTCTTCCAAAGCAAAAAGGCCTCCGTCAGGAGGCCCTTTTATGAGATTAGTGAGATTTAGATTTTAAGTAATTAACAACATCACCAACAGACTTAAGATTCTCTGTTTCATCTTCAGGAATCTCAACGCCGAACTCGTCTTCCATTTTCATCATGAGTTCAACCATGTCGAGTGAATCAAGGTTAAGATCGTCAACGAAGCTTGTATTAAGATTAATGTTAGCAGCGTCCATTTTTGTAGCTTCAGAAACAAGCTTTACAACTTTCTCTTGTAGTTCCATTTTAATTTTCCTCCAAAATATGAGATGGGTCTTAAATTATTAGATATACAGTCCGCCGTCAATTTTAATCACCTCGCCAGTGATATAACTAGATGCATTGCTTAGTAGAAAACAAGTAAGGTCTGCTACTTCGCTTGGATCCGCCATACGGGCAAGAGGGATTGATTTAGCGTATTCTTCTTTAACTTTGTCACTGAGTGCTTCAGTCATGTCGGTTTTAATGAATCCAGGACAGATCACATTGGAACGAACATTTCTTGAGGCAAGTTCCTTAGCTACTGATTTTGAGAAGCCAATTAGACCTGCTTTAGAAGCAGCGTAAGCCGCTTGAGAAACGTTACCCATAAGCCCCACAACAGAGCTCATATTAACGATTGAAACGTTTTCAGCTTTTAAGAAATTTCTAGATAGAGCTTGAGTGAGCATCATTGCACCTTTTAAGTTGGTATCAATGATTGAACTGATTTCTTCAGGCTTAAGTCTTAGAAGAAGAGTATCTTTTGAGATACCTGCATTGTTCACAAGCCCTGAGATAGGAGCAACATTCTTAGTGAAATCATCTATAGCAGCAGTCATGGCCGCATAGTCAGTGATATCAAATTTAAGGGGAGTTGCTTTTCCACCCTTAGCTTCTAGTTCTTCTTTTAGAGCGATCGCTTTAGCGTCATCTCCACGGTAGTTGAAAACAACATGAGCACCTTGTTCAGCAAGAGCTAATGCGATTTCTTTACCAATTCCACGGGCCGCACCTGTAACAAGAACGACTTTATCTTTTAGATCGAAATATTGTGCTTTCATAGTGCCTCTACTTCAGCAAAGCCAGTCTCAGTATCAAGACTAATAACTTTGATATTAGGGTTAATTTTTTTGATCAACCCATTTAAAACTTTTCCAGGACCACATTCAATTACCAATGCGTCATCTTGTAAAGACTGAATAGATTGAGTCCAAAGCACACTACCGCAAACTTGTTTTAAAAGATTCTTAATAATCGTTTCAGTTTCAGTACCTGCAGCATATTCTTGTGCATCAATATTGGCGATATAAGAAAATTTTGGTGCATTAAACTTCAATTCTCTTAGTACTTTTTCTAACTTTTCTTCAGCTGGTTTCATAAGAGCGCAATGGAAGGGAGCAGACACTTGAAGCTCAATGGCCTTAACTCTACCACCAGAAATCTCTTCCATATGTTTAATAGCAGCTTCGCAAGCAGTTCTATCACCGGAAATTACTACTTGATTAGGTTCATTGAAGTTAGCAGGTTGAACAGATTCATCGGTGTTAGAAGCCATTTTACAGGCCTTCACAATGGTATCCTGATCTTGTTTTAAGATGGCATACATTGTTCCTTTACCAGCAGGAACAGCTTCTTGCATGAATTTTCCACGAAAGTGAACAGCACGAACTGCATCTTCAAAAGTGAGAACTCCTGCTGCTGCTAAAGCGGCATATTCTCCAACAGAGTGACCTAGCACTTTATCAACGCTGATCCCTTTGCTTTCGAGAAGGGGCTGAAGCTTATCCCAAAGCATAAGAGAGTGGGCCACAATGGCCGGTTGAGTGTTCTCTGTTAATTTAAGAGTTTCAGCTGGGCCTTCCAGCATAATAGATTTAAGATCATAACCTACAGCTAAGTTAGCACGATCAAAGTAGCTTTGATCGAAATCTTTACCCATGCCGACATACTGAGTCCCTTGTCCAGGGAAGACAATGATAGCTTTCATAAAAGATTTTACTCCTAGTATTTAAGGAAGATAGCTCCTGCAGTTAAACCTGCTCCAAAAGCGGCAATAAGAATATTGTCACCTCTCTTAATTCGACCGTCGCGAATGGCTTCATCAAGAGCGATTGGAACAGTTGCTGAAGAAGTATTGGCATACTTATCAACATTCACAATGACTTTTTCTAATGGAAAGTTGAAACGGTTTCCAACAGCTTCAATGATGCGAAGGTTGGCCTGGTGGGGGATAAACCAATCAACGTCATTCATGGTCATTTCTGAATCAGCAAGAACTTTTTCACTTAGAGCGGCCATAGTTTTTACAGCTGCTTTGAAAACTTCTTGTCCGTTCATCGTTAGCCATTGTTCGTTGTTGGCGAGAACTTCTTCTGTCACTCTTTTAGCACTTCCACCAGCGGCCATGTAAAGATGGTCTTTTTTAGTAGAGTCAGCACTTAGAGTAGAAGTATAGATCTTTGAATCATCTTCTTCAGTAGCACCTAGAATAACGGCTCCTGCACCATCACCAAAAAGGATACAGGTGTTACGGTCATCCCAGTTATTGAAGGCCGAGGTCATCTCACTTCCAATAACAAGAATGCGCTTATACATTCCAGTTTTAATCATGGCATCGGCCATCGGAACTGCATAAGTCCAGCCGGTACAGGCGGCATTAATATCGATACAACCGCACTGATTAGTAATTCCTAGTTTCTGCTGTAATACACTAGCAGTGTTTGGAAAGAACATATCAGGGAGAGTTGTAGAGAAGATAATAAAGTCGATATCGTTTGGTTGTAGATTAGCAGCTTCGAGAGCTTTTAAAGCGGCACGAGTGGCCATTCCTGATGGAGTCTCATCTTTTGTATGATCTCCAATGCGACGGGTGTGAATACCAGTGCGTTCCACGATCCATTGATGGTTCGTATCCACTCTTTTTGCAATGTCATCATTAGTGAGGATTTTTTCAGGTAGGTAGCTTCCAGTGCCGAGGATCTTAGTGTTTAAGATTTTCATAACAATTCCTTCGCTCTAAAACAAAAAAGCCATCTTTCGATGGCTTTTTAATGAAAATTTGAGCGTTCTGTTAAGCTTCTGCTGATTCAGCTTCAGCTTTAACTTTGATCTCTAGAACTTGTTTACCTTTATAGTGGCCACAAGCTGGACATACGTGGTGAGGAAGAACAGAGTCTCCACAATTTGAGCATGCCTGAGGAAATTTTCTGTAAAGTTTATGATGTTGACCCGCACGTCTTAATCCCTTACGAGAAACGCTGGTTCTTTTCTTAGGTACTGCCACAAAGCCTCCGTATATCTAGTAATCAAAATTATTAAGTTATTAAAATTGAGGTTCTATTTCTAATATAGTTTGGGCTTGTTGCCAAGCCTAAAAATACGCTAGCTCTTTAGTTCGGTTCGTTACCCTCGCCAAAAAGCGGGCTCTCTGCGTCAAGAATTGGATATTGTTCATAATTGAGGAAGATTTGCTCGTGTATAACCTCTTTAAAATCAATGAGTCGCTTAGTGTAGAAGTACAGATCCCACATTTGATTCTCAACAAAGGTCTCGTCAGAATCTTTAAATAACTCAGATTCTGCTAGTTCTTCATCGATAAAACAGATTTTCATAGGGATTTCTAAGTCCATTTTCATGGGCTTGAGGGTACGTACGCACTCAGTGGCATAATGAGTTTTGATATTTCCTTCTAATAGAAGATATTCCCCTAGGTCAGGACGCTGGTTTTTTGTGACTTCGCCCGAGATTTCTAGAGATGTCTCTTTTAAATATTCCTCGCTAGTCTTATCTGTGGCATTCTCATTAAGCTCCACAAGAATATCTTTTACCCAATCAGTCTTTTGATCGAAGCTGAATTGAAAGGTATTATTTTGAGGGAGCTTGATTAGGTTAATGGTCGCTCCGATTCTTTGATCTAATTTTTGCATAATTTATTCCTCTATAAATGGATGAGGCATAGATATAAACTTTTTCCTAACTTGAGAAGGGCCAAATGGCTAGATGCGAAAAAATATTTATTGCCGGTTTTTCGG
>DATGND010000026.1:0-4972 GCA_035306925.1 Bacteriovoracaceae bacterium
AATTTCCACTTAGCTCTGACTTAAACTCGTCCACATTTCTCAATGTTTCTGTGACAAAAATAACTTCTACTCGTTTTTTTCCCTTCAAAACAATCTCTCTTAGCTCTTTGTTCAAGAGGTAATCCTCATTCTGGGTAGACCAGTCAGAAGCTTTTTTAAGAGCGATTTCGGCGCCCGCACCTACCTCAACGACTTCCTTTTCTTCAACAAAGCGCTCTAATGATTCAATGAGATGCCTTTTCTCAGAAAACCCAATGTCTTCCTGGGGTTTCTTTGTTTGTAGTTTCAATGAGTTAGAAAGAGATGGATGGAAGAATACTCCATGAGAAAAGAGGGCCTCACCGAAAGTCGCAGATCCTGGATTTGTCCTAAGATCAATTAGTTTTTGTTTAAACAAAGCTTCCATACCCCTCTAGATACCATGAAGAGGCCAGTTCTTCCTAGTCTAAAAATTGGCCTAAATTTCACCGAAAGAAATCCCGAAAAGATAGGTAGAACAGGAGATGCTTATGTCTGAAATGGATTTTAAATTTGAAAACTTCGAAGAGTATTTTGGAGGGGCTGAAGAAGTCAAAAAAATGATTGATGAATGTAGAGTTTGCGGTTCTAAACTTCTACTTTCTCACATGCCCGATTATAAAAATCTGCTGGTTCAAGAAACTGCCCGCTGCATGGATTGCGGTTGCGGAAACAGAAGAACCATTCATATCCTTAACTAGGTCGCATTCTTCTCACCATGTAAATGATTATAGATTGCTTTTGCATGGTGAGCTTTTATTCCAAAGTAATTTATTAAATCCCCTACATTGAACTCACGCAATTCTTCTTTTGAAAGAGTGAGTTGCTTGAGAATTTTCATTTTAGTTTCTTCTCCAATTCCTTCTACTTCATCAAGCCAGGTATTCATCACTCGTTTAGATTCAGCTTTATGATGAAGACGTCTGGAGAATCGATGGGCTTCATCTCTCATAAAGACCATCATTTTAAAAAGAGCAGGACATTTAGAAAGAATATAAGGATTACTCCTACCCGGAATTATGAGTCTCTCCTCTGAACGAGAATTAGGTTCAGCTTTATAATTTCCACGTGTCAGATCACGAGACTTAGCAATACCAACAACTGGTATATGAATTTTCAAATCTTTTAAAACTTGGATGACAGTGTTGACTTGAGCAATACCTCCATCAATCACAAAAACATCGGGAAGTTTTCCATTATCGGCCCGACGGGAAATCACCTCTCTCATCATGGCAAAATCATTGTTACCTTCAGGCAGTTCTTTCAAATGATAATGACGATATTTTGTCTTATCCGGCACTCCCTCTTCAAAAACAATTTGAGAAGCTGTCGGAGACTTCCCTTGCCAAATAGCAATGTCATAACATTCAAGAATTTTCGGACGCTCTTTTAATTTTAAAAGATCTTTGAGCTTATTTAATCCCTGATACACGCTATCAGCGTTCTCAAGTCTAACCTGTTGTGTATCATGAGCATGCTTCTTACACATATCAAGTAACGCCTGATACTTTTTAGATCGACCAACAATCTTTATATCTCCAAATGTCTGAAGAGCTTCTGCCATCACTGAAAGATTCTCCTCAGGAAAATCGATGACGGCCATTGTTGGAAGAATTTCATCAGGAGCAGAATAGTATTGAAGAATTTTTTGAGTAATCTCTTCTTCCATATCTTCAATGAATTCACTTTTTACAAAGTTAAAATTCTTATGACCTAATAAAAGTCCTGATCGAATCATATAAACAGAGATATCAACTTCTTCGTACCCTTCCCAATAAGACCACAAATCAAGATTCTTATCCGACTCTAAGCTTTCCACTTTTTGAGAAACAGATTTCTCTAGAAATTCATTCAGAGTTAAATAGTTATCACGAAGTATTGCCGCCTGTTCAAACTCCTCTCTTTCCGCACAATCCATCATTCTCTTTTCAATAATCTTCAGAGTCCTGCGTGCTTTGCTGGCTCCTTGAAAAAAACTAAGAGCTAAGTTTAAGGATTCTTCATAGTCCTTACTATCAATTAACCCCACACAAGGAGCACTACATTGCTTCATTTGATACAAGAGACAAGGAGTCTTACGAGATTTAAATTCATTCAAAGAACAATCCCGCAAAGCAAATGTTTTAGTGAGGATGCGCAGAATATTAGTTAAAGCTATTCCAGGAGGAAAAGGCCCATAGAACTGCTTACCTTTTTCTTTCTTAGGCCGTCTAACATACTCAAGTCTTGGAAACGGTTCGTTATAGTTGATTTGAAGATAGGGATATGATTTATCATCCCGCAGTCTGATGTTGTATTTGGGAGTGTGTTCTTTAATTAAATTATTCTCAAGAATAAAAGACTCGGCTTCTGAACTTGTCACCATGAAATCAAAGTGATCAATATGACTGACCATGAATTCTGTTTTCACTGACTTAGCTGAGTTATTGAAGTAACTTGAAACTCTTGCTTTTAACTTCTTGGCCTTACCAACATAGATTACCTGATCCTTCTTATCTTTCATCAGGTAACATCCAGGTGCAGCGGGAAGTTTACTTGCCTTGTCTAACAATTCATCAAGTTTGTTCATTATGTAGTGCGCTTTGACTCTTGCGTTACACTTCAGGTATACTAGTTATAATTTTTATCTTCGAAGGCAAAAGGCCACTCTCTTAATATAAACCAAAAGGAAAGATATGTCTCAATTAACGGTTGGCAAAGATGTGCTCTCTTATTGCAGTAAATGTAAGCTCAACCTTGGTCATACTATCGTTGCGATGAAGGATACTCAGACAATCGCAAAAGTTAAGTGTAATACTTGCAAAACAATGCATGCTTATAAAGATCCTTCTCAATCGAAAACCAAGCAATCTCGAGTAAGAAAGGCAACTGCTCTGTCCACTAAGATCGTTTCTGTTTCTGATCTGTGGATGGAAAAGATGAGTAATACGACAAAGAAATCAACACCCTATTCTGTAAAAGGAAAATTCCTGGAAGGTGATGTTATTGATCACAGTAAATTTGGTCCAGGTATTGTTGAAAAAGTTATCGACGATAAGATTGAAGTCGTCTTTCGACACGAAATAAAAACATTAGTTCATAACAAATAAAAAAAGGGAGCAAATATGCTCCCTTTTTTATTCATCATTTTGTTTTCATATTACCAGTAAACATGTGCACCCAGATAAGCACCAGCATTGGCCGGATGGAATCCTGCTGAACCATAAGGACTATAACCTCCACCAGTACCAGCTGCAGTCATCCCCATCTGATAACTTGTTCCTTGTTGCTGAAGCATTCTATCGATATTGGAAGCTTGTGTACTTGCCGCAAAACTTCCAGTTGTACTTCCGTAATATCCATTTCCATATTGGCCACCGATACCAATTCCTGTACCAATACCTGATCCCCAACCTGGATAGCCACCGCCAACTCCGATACCACCACCGATACCTGGGTAACCTCCACCATAGAGACCACCACCATAGAGACCTCCGCCAGCAGCTAGACCACCGCCAGTAGCGAGACCAATTCCAATTCCTGGGGCACCACCGTAAAGGCCACCACCGTAGAGTCCACCTAGACCACCACCAGTAGCAATACCGATTCCAATTCCACCACCGATACCACCATATGGATTATATCCACCGTATGGACCAAGTAGTCCGCCTAGATAAGCTCCAGAATATCCAGAACCACCCCAAGGCAACATACCTACACCACCAAGGCCTGCAAACTCACCAAGGTTATAACCATTACAGTTCATTTGAGATTTCTGACTTGGAGTAAGACCTGGAAGCTCATTAGTTTGTAGGTAGTTCATATAATCTTGCTGACTAAGACGACACTGTTCAAATCCATAAGCAGCTGCTCCTGCCCATGCTTTATTTGATCTTTCATAGGCCTTAGCACCAACGTAAGCTGAACCGAAGTGAGCAAGAGGTGGAGCAATAGCTCCGATAATCTCAGCTACACCTGAAAGAGTAGATTGCTGACGAGTTCCAGCTGCACAGTTAATACAGTCTGTTTCATAACGAGATCTGATTTCCCAATAATCATCACCCATACAACTTGCAGGGTTTGCACTATTGGCACATGCATATCTTCCATTCACACGAATCCAAGCTTCACAAGCTTGCTTATCTTCTTTCTTAGTTGAACGACAGAATTCTGGGAGTTGAAGAGAGCCACCAATTTGTACTCCACCACCAACACCTACACCTGCTCCACTACCAGCTCCACCATTAGTAGCTGAACCAATAATGACTGAGCCACCAGCAGATCCAGCGCCACTAGAACCTGAGCCACCTGTATAAACAGTACTTCCAGCAGGACAACGAGAAGTATCTAGACGAACAATGTTTCCACTTGAATCCTTACAGACAATCTGACCTGTACGAACAGTTACACCTGCTCCAAGAGTAACAGAAGTGTCTCCAATGATTCTTCCATCTTTATCTTTTGGTAAATATTCTTTTTTAACTTTATAAAGATCTGGGTGTCTTAATAGACAGGCCACACAAGATTCTCTTTCAAGACCTTCTTTTTTCTGTGTCCAAAGAGTTTTCCAGTCACGCTTAGGTTTACACTCATTATAACAAGGCATTCCTCTTGAGATCGTGCCACTACCTTCTAATTCTTCACAGTAAATAGCATCCCCATTAGCACCGCCTGCACCTGAACCAGCTCCACCGCCAGATGTAGTCACACCGCCGGAAGCTCCTCCAGCCGCTGCTGCTCCACCGGCCGCTGAACCAGCAGCACCACCACCGGCAGCTCCACCAGCTTCTCCAGAACCTGCGCCACCACTAGCGCCTCCTGTATCAAATTGACCATCAATTTTATTCTTAGGAACACAAACTTTCTTTGTCGCTTCTACGTTAGCCTCTGGCCCCGGTGCTCCATCAGGAATTTCGAATCGATCTGAATTCGTTTTTTTACAGGTCACCTGTCTACAGTAATTATCGCCTTCTTC
>DATGND010000027.1:0-20155 GCA_035306925.1 Bacteriovoracaceae bacterium
TCAAGTTAACGGTATTACCCTAAGTGACAACACCTGGAGAATTGCGCGGAAGATGGTTGAGTTTGTTTGTGATAACTGGATGGAACCGGATGAAGGTATCTGGGAGGTACGAGGACCTCGAAGACATTTTACCCATTCTAAATTTATGGCATGGGTAGCGCTGAACTATGCCATTCTTTCGGCCAGAGACTTTCATCTAGAATGTGATATGGAAAAGTGGTTACAAGTGCGCAATGAAATCCATGAAAATATTTGCACTAAAGGATTTGATAAAGAACTCAACTCTTTTGTTCAGTTCTATGGATCAAAAGAATTAGATGCAAGCCTTCTCCTCCTCACCCATTTTGGTTTTTTACCACACAATGATCCAAGAATTATCGGAACCATTGAGGCCATTCAAAAACACTTAACAAGAGATAGACTTCTTCTACGCTACAATACCCGTAGTAAAGTTGATGGTCTTCCCGGCAGTGAAGGATGTTTTATCGCCTGCTCATTCTGGTTAGTTTACAGTCTGAAGGCCATTGGTCGTCATGATGAAGCGATGGAACTTTATAACTATCTTCAAAGTCTTCGAAACGATGTGGGACTCTTTGCGGAAGAGTACTCGACTATTCATAAGCGCATGGTAGGAAACTTCCCACAGGGACTTTCCCATATTGCTCATATAAATGCGGCCATGGGCTATAAATTACCTAAGACTTGATGGTCGAACACAAGTCATAAAATCAAGAGAAAAATCCCGTGAAGAATAACTTCCTGCTTTTTTAGCAACAATAACGTTTCTATTATTTACACGCATAATATGCGAGTCTGCATCTTCATAACCTCCCAACCCAACTATACGATAATCTGCAGAAGAATACCCAAGGAGCTGGCAGATGTGATCATCAATATCTGTCACAGATGACACGTTATAGCCTGATCGACCTACTCTTACGCGAATTTTCTCAAGATGAATATAGTCATTTCCCGAGTGAGAATTCATTGAGTAATCAAAATAGACTAAACCTTCTCTGGCCACTCCATCAACATCTACTACTATGCGGGTAGAAGCTGCAAAAGCAGAAAAAGAAGCAAAAATTATAAAGGCCGATATAATCTTAAACATAAAAGCTCCTGAGTTTTGCCCATCATACAAAAAGTGCGACTCAGTTGGGAAAAGATGTAAAATTTACGCTTAAAAAGGAAGATTTATATGGCCACAGAAAACATTCACAAGCTACTTCCGCGATTTAACGATACCGATGCTTTAGGACATATCAATAATGCCAGTTATGCTACCTGGTTTGAAGAAGCCCGAAGATTTATCTTTAGGTTCTTTGTCCCCGATCTAGATCCCCAAAAATGGAGTCTTATCATAGCCAGAGTTGAGTTGGATTACTTGGCCCAAGGCTATTATCAGCATGAAGTAACCATTACTACACATGTAGAAAAAATTGGAAACTCATCTTTTGTCCTCGTACAAGAAGCTGTTCAGGACAATGTGATCTTGTGCAGATCAAAAGCATTTATGGTGCATTTTGATTACAAGACCCAAAAATCCGTCCGTATTCCTGATGAAATTCGCCAGAAGCTTAGCCTCTATATGCAATATGAACACGATTAATAAAATCGTGAAACTCCTTCATATAATTTGTAAGAAACTCTTCTGTGGATTTAACGTGAACCTTTCCATCATCGGAAATCATATTAGGAGTGAATTGGATATAGGCTTCAATAGCATTCATTAAAGGTGAATTACAAAAGCCCAAAATACTTTTCAGATGTTGTTGCCCTACCGCTGTTCCAATAGAACCTGGTGAAGTTCCAATAACTCCTGATGGTTTTCGTGTAAAGGCATTTTGTCCATAAGGTCGGCTGGCCCAATCGATGGCATTTTTTAGAGCACCTGGAATAGAACGATTATATTCCGGAGTAACAAACAGTATGGCATCTACTTTCTTAATGGCCTCTTTGAAATCTTTAGCAACCTGAGGATAGTCACCATCATAGTCGTAATTATAAAGAGGCAGATCTTTATAAGAAATTTCTGTGAGTTCCAACTCTTTCGGTGCTAGTTGCTTTAAAGCTGTAGCAAGCTTACGATTAATTGAATCTTTCGATAAACTACCTACGAAGTAACCAACTTTATATTTCTCCATGGAACCCTCCTTGAATTGAAGCATTCTCTGGCCTTGCTAAGCGAAAAGTAAAACAAATCCCTTCCAGAGTTGAATTTTGCCAAGTCGAATCGTGACTGAGAGAGAGACCTTTCCGTAATAATTTGGCATAAAATTTGTAACGCATAAGAACAAAGGAGTTCTTATGCGTTTACGAACTTTTAATATTATTGATTACCTTGCTTCCGCCGTATTAATTGCTCTACCTTTTCTTTTTGGTTTCAGCGATATCATTGTTGCCAGAAATGCTTTTATCTTTTTTGGGGTAGTTCTCTTCTTCAACAGTTTACTTACTAACTATGAATATTCTTTTTCTAAAATTATCCCCGTAGGTTTTCATATGGTGATTAACTTTGCCTTAGGAGTGGCCATCTACTTCTCCCCTTACTTTCTGGCCTATCGACCAGCGCTTCTTCCTTCACAGGTTTTAGTTCATATGGCGGCGGGGTTATTTATGATTGCAATGATTTCTTTTAGTAGGGTGAAAACGGAACATGATAAGTATGCGATGTAGGCCAAACAGAGCTTTCTCTGTTTGGCCATAAAATCTTACGAGCAACCAGTAGTTGCTCCACATGAAAAATATATAGATATGAAGATTATTGAAACATGACGTGGATCATGTATGAAAAATTAATTTGGATTATTTACTCGATAACTATAAGGGACACTGAATTGGTGAGTTTTCAATTACGTATTGGGTAATAACAGGCCAGTAATACTTGTCGGTGTATTGAAGACCTCGAAGGAAGTGACTGAAAGCAGGAAGAGACCCCTTAATCGCCTCGGCTATTTCTCCAGGCAGGGCCACTGTATAAATCGCATTGGTTTGCACCTCATCTACCGACTTGTATCCAAGACCGGAAAAGACGGCACCATACCCGATCCGGCTAATGAGATACATTAATGGGCGAACCTTCCAACCGGGCATGTCCACTGTAACAATCTCCCAGCCTTGATCACCGTACTGACGAATGTGAGGAAAGTTATCAACGATATCACCAAAGCGAATTGGTCCAGCTGGCCTGTAAACTCCTGCGAATCCCGGAATGTAAATCCCCACATCCGCCCCTACTGCTTCCCTCGTCGCACGGGCCATGTGTTTTCCCCAACAAGTGGAACGCCAGTTATTTTCTCCGCCAAGACTTCCTGAGATAGAAGTCTTGGTTTCACCAATGACTTCATTCCAATTCGTTTCAAATTGAAGATTTCTTTTCTCTGAAGCCTCTTCTACAAAGTTTGCCATCTCTGGATCTTTTTTAAGCGATGACCTGATTTCATGAAGCTTATAATTTATAACTCTCACATGTCCTCCCTTGGAGACATCTAAAAGAAGAGCACCAACACCTAGGCCATGAGACCAAGCTTGAACAATAGGAACTCGATTTCCATACTCATTGGTTTCCCAAACAACTCTTGTCACTTTTGAATGTGAGTGACCACCGATAATGACATCAATACTGCTTGATTGTTGGGCCAGAAGCCTATCTTCATGAAGACCCAGGTGAGTTAGAGCAATGACCAATTGTTTTCCTTCGCGACTCGCCCTTCTGGACTCCCGATCACCAGCAAACACCGGATCACTTATTCTTCCTGGTCTCATAGAATATTCATAAAGATTACTGGAAGTGGTGAGTCCAATCACTCTTGTTTTTATTCCTCCCTTCTCTAGATCCACATAGGGAGAAATAACTTCATCAAGTTCCATCTCAGGAGTGGGTTGAAGATTGGCCGCTACAAACTGAGTATTAACATCAGCTCTTCTGATTTGATCACCAAGAACTTTTCCTCCAATCATATGGTCATGGTTTCCAATAGCTGCCACTTCTGTTCCAAGCATCTCTAAAGCTCTGATGGAATCAGCTCCATTATCAGATAGATAAAAAGAAGTACCATCGCCCCAGTCACCTGCATCAAGCTGCAGAACCTCAATACCCTTTGCCTCAGCATTGGCCCGCAGTTCTTTAATCTTAGTCAGCACTCGTGCGTAGCCACCTTGACCGTTATAATAGCCATCAAAATAAGAATGAAGATCGTTCGTATGAATAATGAGGATTTGTTTGGCGAAAGTAAGGGGAAGAGTGAAAATGGTAAAAAGCAATACGAATAAAGTTCTCATGGTCACCTCCGTCTATAAGCTTACCGAGTGTGCCAACAGGAGTGCATCATTCTTTATCCATAAGATTTAATTGATCAACATAATGGCCATTGATTTAGAGCTTCCACCAAGAGGGATTATCCAATCTCCTGCACAGTCTGTTCACTATTTAATATCTAATCATTTTAGTAAATTTAGACTAAAGTAGAGAGATGAATAATAAACCCCAATTCCCAACTTATTTTTTATCTCATGGTGGTGGTCCCTGGCCTTGGTTAGAAGGACCATTTAGAGATGCTATGGAAAAATTAAAAATTTCCTTAGAAGAACTTCCGAAAGAATTACCGGAAAAACCCAGAGCTATCTTGATGATCTCTGGTCATTGGGAGGAAGAAGATTTCAAAGTGATGTCTAATCCTCATCCAGGTATGGTTTACGACTACTACGGTTTTCCTGAGCATACCTACAGTATCAAATATGAAGCTCCTGGTTCACCTGAGCTTGCAAACCAAGTAAAAGAGCTTATCGAAAATATTGGATTAAAATCTTCACTCGATTCAGAGCGCGGTTTTGACCATGGAACCTTTGTTCCTCTGGCAGTCTCTTTCCCTCAAGCTGATATTCCGGTAGTGCAACTCTCCTTACGATCTGACTATGATCCGGAAGTGCACTTTAAAGTGGGGCAAGCTTTGGCCCCTCTTCGTCGTGAAGGAGTACTAATTATTGGAAGTGGTCTGAGTTATCACAACCTCAGAATGTTTAATGCAAGTGCCATGAAACCTTCCCGTGAATTTGATCATTGGTTACAGGAAGTTATTCTTAAAACACCACCAGAGAAGCGACTTGAAAAACTCAAATCCTGGCATCTTGCCCCATCTGCAAGACTCGCTCATCCTCGAGAAGATCACCTCATTCCATTGATGGTAGCAGTGGGAGCTGCAGAAAATGATAATGCTCAATTGTGCTATCACGAAGATGATCTTTTAGGTGGTATCACTGTTTCTAGTTTTCGTTTCGGAGGATTATTTTAGAGTTTCAGGGCCAGATCTAAAACCTCTTGGGGAATATTGGACTCGGCCAAGGGAACAGGAATTTCCCATTCAGGTATAAGTTTATAAATCTTATGTAAACAAACGGCTCGAATTGAGATGGCAAGCTGTTCATCTTCTGCACACTTTTTAAAAAAGCCCATGGCCCCTACTCTCTTGACAGGCTCCCTTTGAGCTTCCTCGTGAATGCGGCCAATAACTTCTCCTCCCTGTTTAATGATCTCGGGAGTATGGTGAACTTCCTCTTCTGTGAGATTCTGAAGGTCATCATTGGTGGGAAGATCCTTTAAGTAATCATCAAATTGCTCTGATAACTCTGCCTCAATTAGCTTAGGTGAAGGTTTCGTTCCTTTAGAACTTTCTTGTGAAACAATGGAAATCGTCTCCTTAACAGGGGCTTCAGGTTCTTCTTTCACAACAGTTGAACGCTTCGTGTTCACACTCCAAACGATGAACACCAAAACAGCCATTACTACAAAAAAGAGATTTAGCTTTTTCATTATCTATTCACGGAAGCCTTCATAAGACTTGAAGACCTTTCTACTGAAACCTCTTCAAATGTTCCTTCTGGCTTAGGATCAAGCTTCTTCGGCTCCATTGGAGTTCTAAGCTCTTTTAATTGATCCTGAGATTCTTTAAGTTGAGCTTTAAGACGCTCAAGCTCTTTAGCATAAACTTCTTTTAACTGAGGATTGGTGGCCAGAAGATTCTCATAAAATTCAACAACCCTTTGAAAAGTTTCAATTTCATCAAGAAGTTTTTCTTCTGATTTTACATGGGAGCGAACTACCACTCGGCTGTAATTATCCGCAATCGCAGTTGTGAGTTTAGTCTTATCTATTTCAGAACAAGTACGGCAATTCAGAAGAAGTGTCTTCGTAGCTACCGCTTCAATTGAATAAGACCCATTACTGGAAGATTCACAAGCATAGAATCCTGAAAGGGCATGTCCGGTTGGACAACGGTCATGGTGAAAACCCACATGTTCAGAATGACCATCACTATGACGGGCCTCATGAAAAAGAGTTCCAAGTCTTTTAATCTTATTGGCCTCTGAATTCATATTGTTATTGATAAGAAGACTCTCTAAAAAAAGCCCTTCACCAACTTGCAGAATTCCTACTCTTGGAGAAACAGCAAAAACGTTTTTACGATCAATCTTAAGTCCCTTGAGAACTTTATCTCTCTTACCATAAAGATAAAGACCTGCTCCCACATTGGACATAATCATCACTGCTCCATAACTATTTGTCCCATTAGCAACAACTGCAGGAAGTGGTGTTGAAGGAAAACGGTGACCTTTTTTAGTCACAACGTTTCGACCGTAGGTTTTATAATTCTCCCCGATGATGTATTTCACACGGTTATAAATCCAGTTATACATGTGAGGGCCATCGACTTTCGCAAGGCCTGCCATCTCCTGGAATTGAGGATCAGTCTCTTTAATTTGATTGCTATAAAGATAAGTCAGATCACTTTTAAGCGTTCTTATCTGTGAAGAAGGCATTGAAGAATCCAGGTGAATACCAGCAAACTTCTCACTGGCCATAGCCGAAAATGAGAACGCAAGAATAGCAGAAGTAGTAATTATCCTTTTCATTATGACCTCATCTTTGGGTCATTTATAGCATGAAACTAGAGAGCATAATAAAAAGGCTATAATAATTACTAACTGCCTCTCTTGAGTGTGAAATAATAATTTCAGAGTTTTTTTTCAAATGCTGAGAGTCACACTCTCATTATTACCATAGTTTAACTCTCCTGAAGAGACATATCTTTGCAGATGAGTGCCAAAATCATCTCATCAACATTAAAGTGAGGCAGTTAGTATCTCTCTACATACCTTCTGAGAGATTCTGATCTTGATCAGGACTTTCCTTCCCATGGGCCCCTTGTACTTTCCCGCCTTTATGGGTTCCTCCGGCCTGTTGCTTCTCATACTCATCCCAATCTTCATCACTCATGGAGGCATTATCCCCTCCCTTAATATGACCGGCCTTTTTGGATTCACTTCTTTCATATTCTTCATGTGAGAAACTTTTAAGTTCTTCGTTTTTAACTTGTCCTGAAGGTTCTCCGGACTGACTATGTTGTTTTGTCATACTTCCTCCTTCTTCCCTTAATGATAGAAGAAATTCGTCATTAAAGAATTTTAGAAATCCTCATTTTTAGAATCCTGAGCTGGAGCAAAGAACTTCAAGCCACCGTTATTCATAGACAACGACATTATTAATGAGATTTTGCTGTCAATTACTAAAAGTTCATGTAATCTAGCAACATCTGCCTACAACGAATCCCTCCTGACACGTTTGCCTAGTTTAATCAGATCACATTCAAAAAAGTTATTACAGGTAACACAACTTTGTGTGCCTTTTTCCAAGGAGTCCATATGGGCCAAAAAATTTATGTAGGAAACTTAAGTTTCAATGTTACTAACGACCAACTTAAAGCTCAATTTGCTCAATACGGTGAAGTTGATTCAGCAAGAATCATCACCGACAGAGATACAGGTAGATCAAAAGGTTTTGGATTTGTAGAGATGTCTAATAAGTCTGAAGCATTTGAAGCTATTGATGCACTTAACGGCGCTCAATTTGAAGGACGCTCGCTTACAGTTAATGAAGCAAAACCAATGGTCCCAAAGGACAACAGAGGGAGCTTCTCAAAGTATCGCTAGAAGTTTTTAAACTTATGCTTGCATAAGTAATAAGACCTCTGCCATTCTTGGCAGAGGTTTTAATTGCTCAAGTACATTGTCTCAACGATTCTAAATTCATCCTGAATTATTCCCTCTCAAGACCCTGTGAACATTGAAATCTATCAGATGGCCTCTTATAAAAAGTTTTATCTTTTAACGAAGGGCCAAGCATGAAGAAATCAAACGACAAAACTGATCAACTCGGGGAAACACAAAGAGATATTCATAAGAAACCTCTGACCACTGAACATGGAGTGAAGCTCGAGGATACGGATAACTCTCTTAAGGCCGGAAGTCGCGGTCCCATCATTATGGATGACTTCCATTTTCGTGAGAAGATGACTCACTTCGATCATGAGAGAATACCAGAGAGAGTTGTTCACCCAAGAGGCTCAGGGGCCCATGGTTACTTCCAGGTATATGAGTCACAACAAAAATATACCAAAGCTAAATTCCTTCAAGACCCATCAAAGAAAACTCCGGTCTTTGTGAGATTTTCCACAGTGGTTGGTTTTAGAGGGTCAGCAGATACTGTTAGAGATGTACGTGGCTTTGCTACTAAATTCTACACAGAAGAAGGAAACTTTGATTTGGTAGGAAACAATATGCCTGTTTTCTTCATCCAGGATGCTATCAAGTTTCCTGATCTTGTTCATTCTATTAAACCTGAACCTAACAGTGAAATGCCTCAGGCCACCGCCGCTCACGATACCTTCTGGGATTTTGCTTCACTAACTCCTGAGTCAACTCATATGCTCATGTGGGTTTTATCTGATCGAGGAATTCCTAAAAGCTATGCCACTATGGAAGGCTTTGGAGTTCATACCTTTCGCTGGATAAACGAAGACAGTGAATCAACTTTTGTTAAGTATCACTGGAAGCCTCTGGCCGGAGTGCATTCTCTTGTATGGGATGAAGCTCAAAAAATTGCAGGGAAAGATCCTGACTTTAACCGTAGAGACTTGTGGGATAACATTGAAGCAGGAAATTTCTATGAGTATGAACTTGGTGTTCAGCTTTTCACAGAAGCTGATGCTAAAAAGTTTGATTTTGATATTCTTGATCCTACTAAAATCATTCCTGAAGAAATCATACCCGTGAAACGAATCGGAAAAATGGTTCTCAATAAAAATCCAGATAACTTCTTTATGGAAACCGAACAAGTGGCCTTTCACCCAGGGAATGTGGTTCCGGGAATTGACCTTACTAATGATCCTCTTCTTCAAGGTCGCCTCTTCTCCTACATTGATACTCAGATCACTCGTTTAGGAGGACCAAACTTTACTCAGATTCCTATTAATCGTCCGATTTGTGAGGTTGCTAATAACCAGCAAGATGGTTTTATGAGACAGGAAAATATGAAAGGACGAGTAAACTATTTTCCAAGTTCCCTGGATGGCGGAGGAGTCATGACCACTTCTGAAAAGGAAGGGGGTTATCATCACTATCCTGAGGTTCTGACAGGAACGAAAGTCAGACATCGTAGTGAGAGCTTTAGCGACCATTACTCGCAAGCGACTCTCTTTTATAAAAGTTTAACCCCTATTGAGCAAAAGCATCTTTTAGATGCCGCCGCTTTTGAGCTGGGGAAAGTTGAAACAAAACATGTAAGAGAAAGAATGGTGAGTAACTTTATGAATGTAGATGAAGAGTTTGCCAAAGCTCTTGCTGATAAAATCGGTGTGGAGGCGAAGAAGCCTCAGTCCCCCCATAAATACCAAGGATCGATCACTGAATCCCCTGCTCTTAGCCAGATAAAATCCATTACTCCAAGCTTAAAAGGAAGAATGGTTGCTATCATTGTGGACGATGGATTTAATTTTGAAGAAGTTTCTTCCTTTGAAAAAGAACTCAATAAAGAAGGAGTTATGACTAAAATTGTAGCACCTGGACTCGGAGAGGTCACTTCTGATAAAAAGAAGACCCTTGAAGCCACTAAAACTTTACCTACATCTGATTCTGTTCTCTTTGATGGGGTTTATTTTCCTGGTGGAGAGATGAGTGTGAAGAGTCTTTTAGAAAATCCCAAGGCCATTAACTTTTTAGAAGAAGCCTTTAGGCATAACAAACCAATTGCTCTATCTAGTGAAGCGAAAATGATTTTCGAAAAATCCCGTCTTCCTATGATGATAAAGAATATGAATGACCAAAGCTCAGATATCTTTAATGAAAATGGATTTATCTACTGCTCGGAGAAGGCTTCTGAAAAAGACTTTCACCAATCATTTCTTAAGGCATTAAGTCTTCATCGCCATTGGGAGCGCGAGGGAGAAAAACTTCCAGGATAATTACATTCCTTTATCAGGTCTTATTTCAGAGGACTCGACTCTTCGAGTCCCTTTCACCAGTCCCCCGAAATAAGTTCCTTCAATGAACTCATCATCATGTTCATCAAAGAACTCTCTTTCATCTTTTTCCCAGAACTTCTTCTCTTCCTCTTCTCTTTTTACTCTATTCGAAGGTATTCGTTTATCATTCCCTTTCACTTTTCTCATAATGCGGTCCTCCTCTACCAAAATGCATCTTAATAGAATTTCGCTGAGAGGTGTCTTCAATAAAACCGCAATTTTTATGGAATAATAAATTAAATCAGGCCGAGTTCTTTACCCTTCTTCATGAGTTCTTCTTTCTCCTCAGGAGACATATTCATAAACATCTCTTGAATACGAGCAAGCTCCTCAGGACTCATCTTACTCATCATCTCTTGGGCCTGTTTCATCATGTCTTCTTGACTTGGATTTGCTTGAGTCGCTTTGGCCGAAAAGATAATCTTCTCACTACCAACTTCCGAGTCAACTTGATGCTCATCTCTAAGGATTTCAAGAACCCGATTAAAACTTAAGCCTTTCTTATCCGCGACCTCATACATCTTCTCAGTAGGTAGAGAAACTCGCTTTTGAGGAAAGCCATTGCTCTTTAAGATATTTAAAATATTGTTGATAAAGTCATTCACGTTTTTAACTCCTCTTTTATTTCGGTCGTGGATCTTTTAAGTCTGGGATAAAGGAATGAAGCTGTTGCTTTTTTTGTGCTCGAATAGAAATGATTAAGTTGCGAGTAGCATTCCTCACCTCTTCTTGCATTTTTTTATCCTCATCAAGGGCTTCATGGCTAGTGGCATAGGGTTCGAAGTACCCAATATAGCGGCCGATCTCTCCAAAGTTTCCTGTGGGTATCAGTTCCATTTCTTCTAGCCAATCACTCAAAGCACTTTTAGCGTCATCCACTCCCATAGTATCACCATGAACCACGAGAGAGAAACAGCGTCCTTTTAAGTGGCGAGGATAATCCCACCCTTGAAGTTCAAGCTTCTTGGCCATTTCCGGATCTTTACCCTTAGTTGAAGTAGGATCAGGATTTCCCCCATCAGCGCAAACTAAGCGATCCATCATAAGTTTTAAAGCACTTGGAGATTGATGCCAATATACAGGTGTGATGATCATAATTCCATGGGCACGTACCCACATGGGATATATATCATTCATCCAATCTTGCACTTGCCCTAAAGCATAGTTGGGATAACAAGAGCAAGGCCAGTGACATAAAGGCATGGCCGTTGAAACACAGGCCTTACAAGGATGAATCTTTTTTCCATATTCATGGCTCAATTCACTCAAATCGAGTGTTTCAAACTTTACCTTCTCTTCTTCTAATATCCCTTGAGCTATTTCTAAGAGACGAAAGGATTTGGAAATCTCTCCTGGACATGTATGATCATTTCGATGGGAAGCCGAAATTAAAAGAATCTGCTCTTCGCCTTCTTCAAACTCCTTCTGAGCTTTGAGAATGGCTTTCTTAGCTTCAATCCAATCATGACTTAATTCATAATCTGGGTCTTGATAGCCTTCACCCGCTTTTTGAGTTTTCGGAGACTTTCGAGCTTCCAGGTAAACCTTATAAGAAACCTCTGCCAGTTCATCAATGGTATCCTTAAATTTATCAAAGTAAGGATCTTGATAATTGGCCTTAAAGCGCTTCAAGAATTCATCCCGAGGAATTTTCCAATCACGATGAGACTTTCTTACAGACATAAGGCCTCCCATCAAAAAAGTTTTATAATTGACTCATATCCAAGACAAAACGATAACGAACATCACTCTTTAAAACTCGCTCATAAGCTTCATTCACTTTATCCGGTGAAATAAGCTCAATCTCAGAAGTAATATTATGCTTACCACAGAAGTCTAACATCTCCTGAGTCTCTTTGATGGAACCAATAAGAGAACCCGCATAGCTTCGTCTCATCATAATGAGAGGAAAAGGGTGAATAGATAAAGGCTTATCCGGAGCACCTACAGAGACTAAAGTTCCTTCAAGTTTTAAAAGATTAAAGAAACTGGCCATATCAAGATCTGCAGAGGAAACCGTATTGATAATAAGATCAAAACTAAGAGCATTCTTAGCGAGCGCTTCTGAATCTTTAGTTATTAAAAAATGATGGGCCCCTAAGCGAGTAGCATCTTCCCGCTTTCTATCGGAGTGACTCAACACGGTCACTTCAGCTCCCATAGCATTGGCAATTCGCACGGCCATGTGTCCCAGTCCACCCATACCAAGAACTCCCACTTTTTTACCAGGACCTGCTTTCCAATGTTTTAGAGGGGAATAAGTCGTAATCCCAGCACAGAGAAGAGGTGCAGCCTTATCAAGAGGAAGATTATCTGGAATTTTAAGAACAAAGTCTTCATTCACCACGATCACATTGGAGTAGCCCCCTTGAGTAGGACCAGAACCATCTCGTTCCATTCCACCATAAGTACCGGTGTTACCTTGAATGCAGTAGTTTTCCAGATCCTCTTTACAGTGAGCGCACTCACGACAAGAGTCCACCATACAGCCTACCCCAACTCGGTCACCTACTTTATACTTAGTAACTTTAGGGCCTACTGCTTGAACTACACCTGCAATTTCATGTCCAGGAACGAGAGGGAAAAAAGGTCCAAATCCCCACTCATCACGAACCATATGAATATCAGAATGACAGATACCACAAAATTTAATATCGATGACCACATCGTGGTCTTTAGGATCCCTTCTCTCAAAAGAAAAAGGTGTTAGAGGGTCTTTGGCTTTAAGAGCAGCATAACCTTTTGCTTTAATCATTTTTTCCTCCATTAATTATGGAGAAAATCTTAGCAAAGAAAGAGATTTTTGTCTTAATGAGATGCGCATGCCTTAGCTGTGAATAAACTCACCCACCTGCTCTGCACTCATAGCACCAGACTGTCTTTTCACTTCTTTTCCCCCCTTAAAAAGGATCGTGCAAGGAATACCGCGAATGCCAAATTCTGCAGCGATTTGCTGTTCTGTTTCTGTATTAATTTTAAGGAAAACAGCTCCGGGATTCTGAAGAGAAGCACGCTCATATTCTGGTCCATACATTTTACAAGGCCCGCACCAGCTCGCCCAGAAATCAACGACCACTGGCCCTGAAGCGTTGTTAAGAATCTTTCGAAAACCAGAAGCTGTTACATCAGAGACCAGACCATGCATATTAAGCTTTGCTCCGCACTTTCCACACACTGGTTCATGTGTTGAAGCTTTTTCGACAGAAAGTTTATTCACACTGTGGCAACCAGGACATTCAGAAAAAGTTGTATTCATAGGGCTCCTCGTCTTAGTTCTTGCAAAAAATTTTATGCATAGATTGAATCAGCTTAGTCATGTTTTTATCCGCAATACTATAGTAAGCAAAGCCTCCCTCTCGACGCACATTGAGAAGTTTTTCCCGATGCATCCGAGTAAGGAACTGGGACAATTGGGATTGGGAGATATGACAAAGCTCTAAAAGTTCACTTACACTCTTCTCGCCTTCAGAGAGATGACACATCAGGAGTAATCTCTGAGGATGGGCAATGGCCTTCATCATTCCGGAGACTTCCTCACATTTTGATTGCATTAATTCAAAGTTCATACTTCCTACTTTACAATATTATAATAACATAATATATATACTGTTAGCAACATTGCAAGGGGCCCTTTATGGGAATTTTAAAACAATACTGGCCATTACTACTGGGAATCACTTGGTTTAGTTATCGATGGCTGAGAGTAAAAAGTTATAAGAAGAATCTTCCCGAGCTAAAAAAACAAGGGGCGGTCTTCATTGATGTTCGCACTCCCGGGGAATTTCAAATGGCCCATGCCAAAGGTTCAATCAATATCCCTCTTAATGAGCTGGCACATCGTCTGCAGGAGATTCCTAAAGAAGTACCTATTGTTGTGGCCTGTGCCAGTGGAACTCGAAGCGGTATCGCTCGCTTAATCCTAAAACGTCATGGCCTTAGAAATGTTTATAATCTTGGTAACTGGTCAAATATGGAGACACCATGAAAAAATTATTACTCAGCCTTTTGGTTTTTAATTTCTTATTCCTAGGACTTGCTCAAGCTGATGTGAGATTTTACGAAGAAGTAAGAGCTGATAAGGCCATTCTTTTAGATATCCGCGAAGCAGATGAGATTAAAAGCGGTATGATTAAAGGTGCCTCTTGGCTTCCCCTCTCAAGCCTAAATAAAAATCCGGTTGAGACTATTAGAAAACTCAGAAATATTGTAAAGAATAAGGACCTCTACATCTATTGCCGTTCTGGTCGTCGTGCCGAAGCTTTCATTAGTCAGGTTCAAAATGACGGAATTAAGGGAATTAATGTTGGAGGATATGAAGACCTTGTTTCACAAGGCCTTCCCTTTGAAACGCGCTAGGGGCCTATTTTAATATAGGCCCATCCTTCTTTTTGCTTTCTGATGATTTCGCCAAGACCTGCCGGAACAGTTTTGGCGAAGTCATAAAGCTCTTCCCGCTTAATACCTCTTCTTCTTAAAGTATTCTCACAGGCCAAGAACTGCACTCCTTCACTAACAATCTTTGTCATTCGTCTTTTTTGAAACTCAATTCTTTTAAGCAAGACCCCCATACCGTTTCCATGAACCACCACTTCCATTTTTGTTTTAGGTCCTAGATCCTTTTTCACATTCTCTAGATTGTTTAAAAGGGTTTCCCAGTGTTTAGGGTTATCACTTGTTAATTCAAATACCACCTTATAGTCAGAAGCATGAGAAACAACTGTGAACATAAATAGCATGAGAAGAAATAACTTTTTCATTATCTGACTCCTTATTTTCTGTAATATTGAGATCTCACGGTTTCTGGAAGATCAATAGCTTCAACTCGACCTAAAGTAGGAGGAATCACTGGCCAGTGTTTTTTCAGGTATCTTCTTACGGCCTCATGAGCATCAAAGTCTTTAATCACAATGTCTTTACCATTAGGAATACGACAAAGAGTTGTATCTGGATCCCCTTCCCTCACGCAAGTTGTGACTGTATAGTATTTTTTCTCGTCCAGAGGAACACCATTAACAGTCATTTCCTGAATACGATGAAAAGGAGGATTTGAAACTTTGAACTTTATATGTAGACCAGAAGTTCGAGGTAGCCAACCTCCAAAAAGCTTTTCGTAATT
Organism: Bacteriovoracaceae bacterium; assembly: GCA_035306925.1. Lineage (GTDB taxonomy): Bacteria > Bdellovibrionota > Bacteriovoracia > Bacteriovoracales > Bacteriovoracaceae > Peredibacter. Next base: position 15,472 of record DATGND010000027.1, read on the forward strand.
CTCTGAGAAAACATTTTCGATTTCCTTTTCATAAAAATCCTTTAATTGTTTTCCCGTAAGTCTTCCGGTTTTAATTTGAGTGTTAATGGGATAGATGCTCCAAAGGTCTCCCTCAACTATCGGCCCCGGAACAATGGGATAAGCAAAACGGAAACCATTACTTAGAGCAATATCTGTTCCGGTGGCTTCTTTAAGTGCATCGGCAAGTATGGCATCAAGACTGGTTTCAACCACATTGTAACGTACAAGCGTGGTTTGAGTTTCTCCAATTTTTTTATCCAGTTTTGAACGATAAGGATTTAATGTCTTGTTAACCAGTTCACTTAACTTTTTATCTGCTTTAAAGTCACGGGATTTGAGTTCAATAAGCTCCCACTTCTTTTTTAATTTCCCCTCTTTGGTGAGTTCAATATCCAGTTTCCCTAGGAATGAACCAAAAGCTCCAGGCTCCACAATCCAAGTGTTACCTTTTACGATGGGTTCATAAGTTCTTTCGTGGGTATCACTTGAAAGAATAATATCTACACCTTTCACTTTATCAGCAAGCCCTACAGCTTTAGGAAGTCCAATATGAGTAAGAAGGACAACAACATCAACTTCATGAGAGCTTTTAATTTTATCAATTAAAGGTTGGAGTACTTCACTTCCTTCGTAGATAAATCCTTCACTAAAACTTGGAGGCTGCCTTGTGGGAACATCAGGATCCGTATAGCCGATTATAGCAAAGCGAATTCCATTGAGTTCTCTTATCTCATAAGGTCTGAAGACTAATTCTTTTGTTTTAGCCTCTCGAATGTTACTGGCAAGAAAGGGGTAATTCGCCTTTCTCGCAAGCTCTTTAAAAACCTTGGTGCCATAAACCACTTCCCAGTTTCCAGGAATAGCAAGATCAATATCCATGGCATTTAATATGGGAGTAGATACTTTCCCTTCACTCAGGGCGACTTCTGCAGCTCCTTGAATGGTATCTCCTGCATCCATGAATAAAACGCCCGTAGGATTTTCTTTTTTAATCTTGTTCACCACGGTCATCATACGGGCAACACCACCGGCCACTGAAACTTCTGAATGATTTCCCCCTTCTGGTGGCCAGAAGAGTTCAGGATGCTCATTGAAATGCCCATGAAGATCCGCAAAGTAAACTAAGGTTGCTTTCTTATTTTTCTCTGGAAAAAGTGTACAACTTGATAAAGAGAGAACGAGTGATAATAAAAGAAAAAGTTTCATGGCATTCCTTTAGTTTAAATAGGTGCTGAACTCTTTAAGTTCATAAGCAGATAGGGCCAAGCCTTTAACGTTGTAATTGGCCTTATTGGCCATTTCGACAGCTTGAGTGAGACGTTCACACATGCGCCCTTTACAAAAAAAGATGATGGTTTTTGATGATGGTAGAGAATCAAGAAATTGAAAAAGTTCCGAGAGCTTGCCTTCGTAATGAAGGGCCTTATTTACTGGTAAGTAAGATGCTTCCTCCTGATCTCTTAAATCAATAACAATAGTTTTATTAGATCGAATGTCTTGAGCTAAATCAGAAAAATTTCCAGTCCATAAATAATCATCAGGTAAAAGAGCTCTTGGATCACTAAGAAGGGCCTTACTCACTACCTCTACAATGGGATGAGAAGATAAGGAGTAATAGCGGTAGTTTTTGATCTGCTCTACCTCAAGGATATTGGCCTTGGCCAAAGCGATCAGGTGTAACGAAATATTCTGCACCGACTGATCAAACTTTTTGGCACACTCTTCCACTGTTCTTGGACAGAAAGAGATGTAATTTAATAGCTTTAACTTTATGGGAGAGCCCAAGATTTTAAAAGTTCGTGCCATTTCTTCAAAAAAATCATTTCTTTTCTTGTTTATACTCATGGTTTGCAGGTTAACAGCAAAGAGTAGTTGACGCAAGAACTATTCAAGCGTAACCTTGAATAGTTTAAACAAACTCAGGAACTTGAAATGAACTTTCTTTCTCCACAATGGACTCTCCTCACAGGAATCATTTTATCTTTTTTCTTTCAAGGACATGTCATTCAAGATCATGCCAAGAAATTAAGTTCCAAGCTTTTACAGCTAAGTGTGATACTTTTGGGAGCTTCTTTAAATTTCAATGCGGTTTTAAATCAAGGAACGGAAGGAGTGCTGATTACCTTTATCAGTCTCTTGGTTGTTTTTTTTCTGGGATATCTGGGAAGGAAAGCTCTCAAAGTAGATTATCAACAGGGAACTTTAATCACTATGGGAACGGCCATTTGTGGAGGTAGTGCTATTGGTGCTCTCTCACCTGTCATTAAGGCAGAAACCATGGCCATCACTGTGGCCATAGGAGTGGTCTTTCTTTTAAATGCCCTGGCCGTTTTTATTTTTCCATTTACCGGAGAACTCTTTCAACTCACTCAAGAACAATTTGGTCTTTGGGCAGCTCTTGCTATTCATGATACCAGTTCTGTGGTCGCCGCCTCCGCCATTTATGGCAGCAAGGCCTTAGAGATTGCCACAACAGTAAAACTCATTCGAGCTTTATGGATTATTCCTATTACTCTGTTTTTTAGTTTTTATACGAAGGGTGCGACCAAAGGAAAGATCTCCATACCTTGGTTTATCTTTGGATTTCTCATTTTATCGTTGATCTTTACGTTTATTGAAATACCACTAAGCGTGAAGACCAATGTCACTGATCTTGCCAAAATGGGCTTTGCCGTTACCCTCTTTCTTATTGGTCTCACATTTGATTTCAAGAAAATTAAAGCAGTGGGAATTCGACCTCTCCTTTTAGGAATTGGTCTGTGGATTATTGTCAGTCTATTATCATTAGTTCTCATCAAACTTTATGTTTGATGAGAACTTTATCTTAGTTTCTCGACACAACACTTTGAGGGTATTTTCGATACTCTCTTAATTTTTTGAAGGTATCAGCATACTGAACTTCGAGTTCATCTTTCAGAGTAAAAGGAAGTGTGAACGTTAGTTCATCAGTTAAGGCCCTCGCAATAACTTTTCTAGCTCCACTTGGTCTTTCATCTATTAGATTCAGCCGCTTAACTTCCGGGATAATCTCCCCTTTAATTTTTCCTTCATTAGTATAGGCCACCACATCAGCATTAAGAGTGGACTCATTAAAAGAAAACGGAAGTTCTGTACCGGCAAGTTTATTGAAAAGTTCGGGAGAAAACTCTTTAAGGTATCCTTGAATCATCCAAAAGTTTCGATCTTTTTCTGCATTCATATTGGCCGAAAGATTAAGTTCTCCACCTGCAGCAAGCTTTGAAGTAAGAGTAAATTCCGTATTCTCATTCACAGAAGCTACTGAGATTTCCTTCATATCCAGATTCACATCCTGAAAACTCACAAGCCTTCGACTTTCATCTGTTTTTCTTTCAATCACATTAAACTCAGTGAACTTTGCCTCAATAAGATTGAAATACAAATCTTTAGTATCAGTACTATTAGCGATTCGCTTTATCTCAGCAGTAAGGTCTGTTGAAATAAACATATCTACCTTATCCGCACTGATCTTTATTTTTCGATCACTGGTTCTGATAAGATCTGTTAAGTCCATTTTCAGTTTTAAATGTGGTGACTCCACAAGGCGTGCATGAGTCTCCGGATTAAAGACCTTCACATCCTTAAGAATCATTTCACCATTTTTTAAAGACAGTTCAACATCGCGAACAGAGTACGCATATCCTAAATGTCCGGAACCGCTTTTATTAAGCCATCTTTCAACGATAAAGGGAGCTGATACTTTTAAGGCGGCACCTACGATAATCAACAGAAAGGAAAAGAACAGAACAAGCTTCCACATGAATCCGCCCTTCTTGGCCCGTCGTGGACCTCCGATATAAAGATCTCTCATATTCTCTCCATGAAATTGCAGATAGGTTTTAAAAAGACACATTAATCCATTTGAAAGCGAGAGTCTATTAACTGAGTTTATGGGTTAGAAGAAAAGAGTAGCCGATAAGGAAACTTCATCTAAGAGAAAGTAGTTATAATGAACTCCAACAATAAGATAACGACCAAGAGAAGCCTGCACTCCTGCATAGAAATCATTTTTACTCTCTTGAAATTTAAGTTCACCATCAATGTATTTCGGGGCCGGAGACTTTTCATTCCTCATGGCAAGGTTAAACATAAAGTCTCCCATGATATAAGAAGCAGACAAAAGATTTACTCTCGTATTAATGGAAGTCATCTTGATATAGAGAAGCCCCATAGTTTAAAAAACCTAACCTTCCAGAAATTCCTGCTCCCGGATTAATCCTTTTAATCTCTGAATGTCTTTTGAGAATAAGAAGGAAAACGAAGAAAAAGGGCATGAAGTCATTCTATAAGAGATTGGTAAAAAGAATATGGGGACTTTTTTTACCATTCTTTCTTTTTAACCCCTTACATCGCTTCAGGAACAAAAACATCATTTACTAAAGGCTCATCATCCCGAAACCAAGTGGTCAAAGAAAAGCGCGGAGAGCCCACGGGCCTTACCTCATGATAAATATGACCTGAGAAAAAGACTACCAGAGTACCCCTTTTAGGAGTGATGATTTTATCAATAATGTTCTTAGATCCTCTCTTATAAATGACCAGTTCTCCTCCTTGCGGGCAATCATTTAAATAAAGAATACAAGTAACCTGGCGCCGGTTATCTCGGCTAAACTGATCAAGGTGAATTTTATAAAAGTCGTTTGGT
>DATGND010000028.1:0-10517 GCA_035306925.1 Bacteriovoracaceae bacterium
TCTTGGGGCAAGAATCCAGTACGAATCCAAGCGATACGCTAGCTATGATAATGAGCTAATGGTGCCTGACTGGATTAAATGGGACTTCTTTATCGAGAAAAAACACAAAGATCTGACTCTTCGTGCTTATGTGGATAATGCCTTTCAAAAGCGTTTTTGGAAGGAAGCACCTATCCAGTACGGACACCACTATCTATTTCCTGGAGCTGCCAGAAGGGTGGGAATCACAGCAGAGTATCAGTTCTAGATTCCCTACCTGATTGTTTAGTGGCGATGAGTTATTGCTCGGTTGCCACTAACAGCTCTATAAATGGCCAGAAGTACCACGGCACCAATAACTGAGGCTACCAGACCAGCAGCTTCTCCTGTGGCATACCAACCTAATTGGCTACCAACGAAGTTAGCGAGGAATGAGCCTGCTACACCCAGAAGCATTGTAATGAAGATGCCCCCTGGATCTCTTCCTGGCATAAGAAATTTGGCGATGGCACCGGCTACTAGACCAATAATAAGAGACCATACCATACTTGTCCTCCTTAGACAGATGTTCTCTAAAAGAACTCTGTCTAAGAAAGAGCAATGTAGATGCCAAATGACAATTTATTTAGATAACGAAATTTCTACGAAAAAATCCCCAGCAGTGCTGGTGAAAGGAACAACAATAATTGGACCTTGAGTACTACTTAGAAGACTGTGGTCTTTACCGAAAATAACTGATGGAAGGGCCATTTGAACGCCGTATCCTTTCTCGTTTAGAGAAACTTTGGCTTGCCCGAAAATCATATTGGTAATTTCCCCAGCACCGTCCAATATATCTTGAGTAAGTTCGGTATAGACTTCTCCAAGCATTCCAGACATGACGTTTAGAAAAGTTTCACGTGGAAAAGAAATGATGACAGAGCCATTAAAACTCGTACTTACAATACCAATGACCCCAGAGATATCACCGAGTAATTTTTCTCCAGGTTTTTTAAGATAAATTTTCGTGGCTTCAGCAGCTACACTGGCCTGAATCTTTAAAACCTGGAGTGTCGCAGTTAGAAAGGGGTTAATAAACTCTGTATCTAACTTCATGATTAAGCCGCATATTTTTTAGAAACACTTTGTAGCTTAGTCAGTAGAGCGTCTTTACTAAAAGGTTTCACAACATATTGATCAACACCAGCTTTAATAGCAGCAGCAACTTGAGTATGTTCAGCTTCAGCCGTAACTAAAATAAAAGGCGTCTTATTCAACTTTTCATCGGCTCTTACTTTTTTAAGGAGTTCAATCCCCGAGCAGTTAGGCATGTTCCAATCGGAAATAACTAATCCGAATGGACTAGGGCTTTTAGTAAGGTGTTCCCAAGCAATCTGACCATCAGCTGCTTCTGTGATGTCAGTAAAACCTAGATCTTTTAGAATCTTTGCGACGATTTTTCTCATGGTTGACATGTCATCCACGACAAGAACTTTTGTTTTAGGGCTAAACATATAGACTTACTCCTGTTGAAGTACTATTCGTCATAACTTTAGGGAACTTTAGAAAAAAAACGATTTCAACAACTTAAAATGAGTTTCTTGGCGTATATGTAAGATTTTCCTGACCTTGGGACATAGTTTATGAAATTCGATAAAAGCTCTTTCATGAAACAAATTCTATTATGGTCCCTTTTATGGGCATCAGTGGCCAATGCACAATCTACACCAAATTCTTTTGAACAAAGAGTGAAGGAGACTTACCTCAAGACAGATAAAAACTATGCGCTCGACTGTCTTTATGGAAGTAATAATAGTTTTCAAATTGTTTATCCGATTACAGAAACAAAAAAGACCAGCAACACTCTAGAAAGATCTTTTATTATCGAGACAGATTCTCGAAAAATTCCCATGGATTTTATTCTCAGAAGAAATGGGAGAAGAATTGAATATGAGATTACCTTAGATAATAAAGAGCGCTCTTTCGGAACTCTTAAATATCGTGAGTTTCAGCTAAATCCTATTGCTGATAAAAAACTATCTGCCGAAATTGATTTGCCTAGACTTAATTGTCAGGTCAATATGGCCACCGAACATTCATATCCTCTGACTGATGGTCATTATCACATCAATGTCCACCCTCACTTGAGATATGATTGGAAAAAGAAAACACAAACTCTTACGGAAGCATATTTAAGAGATTCTCAGTATAAATCACTCATTCTTCTTGAGACCACAAACGGAAGAGGAAATTCCGTTAACTTGCATGACTTCTTTAATGGAGTGGACTACCGCTTAAAGCAGCCAGTAATAGATGTCGTGTTATCCGATGTCCCTGAGGACACTCCTATCTTAGTTTCTCCTGCCGGAAACTCAGAATATATTTTTGATGTTGAAAAAGAACTTAATATTACTTTCACCGGCGGAAACCATAATTATTGTATTTGGAATGTTACTAGACATGTCATCTTGGGACTCCTTAGATCCAATTCGACAGCTGTGATTAATTTTAACTATGATTCTTCGGCCATCGTTGCCCAAAGACGAGGGGTGGAAGGACTTGGACTAGATTTTCCAAAGAGTGATATTAATAAATCAAATCTTTTGAAGGATTTATTAGAGAATAAATCCATTGTGGATCGTTATCACCGAAACTGGCTATGGTATTTTCAAAATACTTTAGGGAAACGTTACATCGGTCAATTTAAGACTTATACAATTAACTATCAAGCTCCGGGTTGGCAGAGAACTGTTGTGGAAAAGGGTAATGGCACCCGGGACCTTGTTGTGAATATTACAATTTTTTAAAAAGAAGGCTTTCATAAGAAAGCCTTTTTTTTTTCTATAGAACTTTAAGAAATTCTACTAAGTCTTGTTTTTCATTCTTCGTTAATTTAGTACCAAGAATCAGGTTAAAGTACTCAACAGTATCTTCTAATGTAAGAAGCCGACCATCGTGAAGGTAGGGAGGAGACTCTTTGATTCCTCTTAGAGGAAAGGTTTTAATTGGCCCATCGGCCTTGGTTACACGACCATTAATGTTTTGTAGATCATAGAAACGTTCAGCTCTTAGGTCATGCATTAAGTTGTCAGAGTAAATAGCAGTATTGTGACATTGAAAACACTGACCTTTTCCAAAGAAGATTTCTTGTCCGCGAAGTTCTGCTTCAGTAGCCTTGGATGGATCAAGTTTTCCATCAACAACATTTAACTTAGGAGCCGGAGGAAAATCGAGGATGGCCTGAAACTCTGACATATCATGAACCTGGCTACCTCTATCAAGAATGTTGATCCCTTTCTTGATTCCTATGACTGTATCACCATCAAAATAAGCTCCTCTTTGCTCAAACTCCGTAAAATCTTCAATCGTTTTTAAGGCCCTTTGTGATCCAAAAAGTCTTTGTTGATTAACACCTCGGAGAGTTGGTGTATCAATTCGGTTTCTAAATTCCTGTGGTCTAATATCACCAACCAGGTGAGTGGTAGCATTAGTATGACCATTGACGTGACAGTCAAAGCAAGTCACTCCCTGGCTCGCTTTAAGAGATCTTCTATCGTCAGTTGCATTGAATTGTTGTTGAGGGAAAGGGGTAACAAGAAGTCTTAGCCCAGTAAGCTGTTTAGGAGTAAGAATGCCGTTAAAGAGTTGAAAGAAGTTTGCCTGCGTAACTACTTGTCCCTGTGAAACATCTCCCAAATCTTTTCTTGTCGTAAGAAAGATAGCGGGTGGAAACTCCGGTAAAAAGTGGTCGGGTAAATCAAACTCCAGGTCAAAGCGAGTGAGGTCTCTGTTATCTTGTTCTTTGATTTTATTAATATGAAATTGAGGGAAGACCATTCCGCCTTCAGCATGGTTAGGGTGAGGCAGTGGTAGAAATCCTTTAGGGAAAAGTCCTTTCTTTTTTATTTCTTCAGGACTCATTTCCGCTAGTTCTTCCCAGGATTTTACCCCTTTAGGAAGTTTAACTCGAATTCCCTCTTGAATGGGTTTTCCGCGAAACATTTTTGTCTTACTGGCCTTGTTAGAAAGGTCGTATCTTTCTTGAAGAAGGGCCCGCTGTTTTTTTGCCAGTGGTTTCTTCTCTTTACTCATTCTCTTTACTACCGAATCAAATTTTTCAGTCTGATCAACTTTCATGTAGCTGGATACTTTTTCTGATTTTTGCCCATGAGCAAAGAGAGGAAGGCATAAAATAATTAGATAAAGTTTTTTCATTATCCTTTCCTTTGATAAAAAATAGTCAGAAGAATTTTGAAGATAGTGAGCGAATCAAGTCAAAGCTCTTGCCATCAATCTTCTGGAATTTTAAGAAATGGTTTAGATAGTGGAGAGTTTTTAGATAGGCCCAAACTGTAAGTACCGTATCTTTAAAGACCTGAGATGACTTTGATCAGAAAATTTCTTGAGTCTGTCTTTCTATCCTAATTATTTTATTTATTTTTAGACCTCTTATGTTTGGCTTGAGTTAACTAGGATAAGATAAGTTAATATTTGCAAAATACTAAATTTCTCTCGGCCCGTCGTTGCGGAGAGTTTTAAAGTATGTCAATTTAACTCGATGAATGTTTACGGAAAAAATCCAACTCCCCATGCCTATTCAGTAGAAGAGACTCAAAAAGTTCAGTTCGAGGTAGACTCCAAGTTCCAGCAAATGATGAGTTCGATGAGTGATTATGCCTTTTTCACACTCAACGGCTATGGAAAAGTAGAGTCATGGAATAAGGGGGCACAAAACGTTCATGGATATTCAGATGATGAAGTTTTAGGAGAGTTCTTTTCTAAGTTTTATTCTGAAGAAGATATTGAAAAGAATCTTCCTCAAAAACATTTAGAACTGGCCAATAGGTTTAGTGGCCTTGAAGAAGAAAGGTGGATGCTTCGTAAAGACGGAAAACGTTTTTGGGCAAAGTTCAACATCGCCTCTTTTCGCAATGAAAACAGTGTTTCTGGCTATGGGATCATGATCCATGACCTAACCAAGTATAAAGAAAATGAAGATAAGGTCAGGCAAAGCGAAGAGGTTTTTCGAAGAATCTTTGATGGCATAAAAGATTATGCCATTTTTACTCTGGACCTTAACGGTAATATTACTTCTTGGAATGAAGGTGCTAAACGCATTAAGGGATATGAGTCTCACGAAGTCCTTGGTAAAAACTTTTCAATTTTCTATCTTCATGAGGATATTACGACTGGTAAGTGTTCTTATGAATTAGAAGAGGCTCTTACTACAGGACGTTATGAAGAAGAAGGGTGGAGACGACGTAAGGATGGGACATTCTTTTGGGCCAGTGTTGTACTTTCAGTCATTAGAAATGAAAAATTTGAACCAATAGGATTTACAAAAATAACTCGTGATATGACTGATCGAAAGAGAGCTGAGGATCTCTTGAAAATGTCATTCTCTGATCTGGAGAAGAAGATTGATAAAAGAACGAATGAGTTAATTACGACGAATTTGAAGCTTCAAGAAGCGATTAAAATTCGGGATGAGTTTTTAAGTGTCGCATCCCATGAGTTAAAAACACCACTGACTCCTCTGAAGCTTCAAACTCAAATGATCAGTAAGAGTATAAAGAGTGGCTTATTTAAAAATTATGATGAGAAAAAGCTACAAAAAATCATTGGTGTTTTTGAAATGTCCATCAACCGCTTATCTAGCCTGGTTGATAATCTCTTAGATGTTTCTAGACTTAGCCATAAAGAAATTATTCTTCAGAAAGAAGAAATGAACCTAAAGACATTTTTCGAACAGGTTATGGAGCATTACCGCTCAGCTATTGATTTAAGTAAAAGTGAAGTTCGACTTTTAGCTCCTGAAGATGTTGTTGGTCTTTTTGACTCTTTAAGAATAGAGCAAGTTTTTTCAAATCTTTTAACTAATGCTTTAAAGTATGGTGATCAGAAGCCTATTACTATAACTCTTAAGAAGATCAATGATCAGGCAGTCTTAACTTTTCAAGACCAAGGAATAGGAATCCCTGAAGACTATAAATCTAAAATTTTTGATCGTTATGAAAAGATCGAAGATCATCGAAATATTAGCGGTCTAGGATTAGGTCTATATATTATTAAAGAGATAGTAGTAGCTCACGGGGGAAAAATTGATGTTGAAAGTGAGGTCGGAAAAGGGACCTCCTTCGAAGTCGTCCTTCCTTTGTGTTAAATTGATTCAGAGGCCCTCAATGAGGGCCTTGTTTATTTTAGTCTCTTGTTAAAACCTCAAGTAGTTCAACATGAAAGATAAGGTTTGAATTTGCTGGAATGATTCCACCAACGCTTCGTTCTCCATAAGCCAGGTGAGAAGGAATGCGAAGTGTGCGCTTACCACCAACTTTCATCCCCATAATTCCTTGATCCCATCCTTTAATCACGCGACCAGATCCAATAACAAATTGAAATGGAGTTCCACGATCGAGAGAGGAATCAAATTTAGTTCCGTTTTCTAAAAACCCTTCATAATGCATTTTAAGAAGAGCTCCTTTAACTGCTGCTTTTCCTGTACCTTCAACTGTGTCGATAATTTCTAATTCAGTGATGCTCATAATGTCCTTTTATTTACAGAATAGAGGAGATTTAACTTCATAAGCTGGATTACACATGGAAATCCATTGTTTGTCATACCAAGCATACGAAAAAAACCATTCAATGTGATCCCCATCATTTAAATAAATTTCATCTGCAAAGCTTTCTGGAATTTTACCATTAACCTTGAAGCACCATCCGTAGCTTCTCATTTGTGTGTCTGAAAGAACTTCTAATGCATCAAGACCGACAGGAGTGTTAAAGATAGAGTTCATTCCTCTCTCAGTTCCTTGAAAAGGGATTTTGTTTTTTGTGAGGTAGTAAACAGTTAAGTCTCCCACTGTCTCAAACTGGTTTAAAGCATCAATGGAAACCAGTGGCTTCTTTGAACATGGGCCAATAATATCCAATGTCGCTGAGGTAGCAGAAAGAGAAATAAGAGCTGTGAGAAAAATGATATTTTTCATATTTATCCTTATGAGTTGATGGATACTCTGTTTTGAGTCACGAAGGTGAATTTGCCGTGAAGGGCAAGAATGCGCTCATCTGTGTACATGTCTTCACGATAAACATTAACGGCAATATCTAGACTGGTATTTCCCACACGAGTAACTTTGGCGTCTAATTCGACGAGACTTCCTGAAGGAATAGGGTGTTTAAAGTTTACTTTATCACTACTGACAGTCACAACTTTTTTACGGGTGAAGCGAGTAGCAGCAATGAATGCAACTTCATCCATCCACTGTAAGGCCACTCCTCCAAAGAGAGTATCATAATGATTGGTCTCTCCTGGAAAAACAGCTTTGAAAACTTTGGTCTGGGATTTGTTGATCCTTTCGATGATTTCTGGATCGAGTGTCATAAATTCCTCCGCGGGATAAAGGTTACGCTTATTGAGGGATCGGACTTTTACCGTTGCGGGACAGTGCTGGACTTTCACCAAGCTTCACCTCTATAACTATGTTGGCGGCATCTTATGGCATCTATTCTTAATTTGAAAGTATTTTAAGGAGGAATATGCATCTATTACTTGTGGGATCTACTGGACTGGTAGGAAGTCATGTTCTTAAACTTTCATTGCAAGATGAGCGAGTTACGAAAGTGACCGTTGTTTCTCGCAGGCCTCTAGAATTAAATCATCCTAAATTAAGGGTTGAGATTGTTAACTTTGACCTCTTGAATGAACAGGCTTCATGGTGGAAAGCAGATGCTGTGATTTGTACTCTCGGAACTACGATGAAAAAAGCCAAATCTAAGGAAGCGTTCAAAAAAGTTGATTATGAATATCCCTTGAAAGTAGGAGAGCTTTCCTATAAAGCTGGTACCAAGACTTATGTTTTAAACTCTGCTACTGGAGCAGATGCGAATTCATTCTTCTTTTACAACCAGGTTAAAGGGCAGTTGGAGAACTCGTTAAGGAAAATTAGATTTGAGTCTCTTGTTCTTGTTCGTCCGGGACTGATAGGTGGCAAGAGAGAAGAGTTTAGGTTAGGAGAAGAATTGGCCAAAGTGGTGACCAGAATTCTTACTCCTATTTTACCCAAATCATTAAAGATGAATCATCCGGAGCAAATCGCCAAATCTTTGTTAGAGTCAGCGATCTTAGCAGAACCGGGTGAGCATATCGTGACAGCTGCTGAACTAAATACCAATTTCAAGTTGTAATCGATAGGTCCAGTAACCATGATCTGGTCCGCCTTTCAAGGCATTTTCTGTGTAAGACAGATCACTTTGAACTTTGAGTGTGTGTTCATTAAGATACTTACTCACACCTAAGGTGTACTGTTTTATATCATTGGCAAAGCGTCTAACTTCTTTGTCACCCCAGATTTTTGTAAATCGAGTAGCGACTTCAATATTGTTGTCAAAGATGTAACTGGCCTGAGTATTAAAGCCCTGTCCTTTGTAGATGACGATTTGTTTTCCAGCGGCCACATCATTAAATACCGGATCTTCACTCCAACGTTTGGCATACTCTGTTGACCAGGCAAATCCACGATACTTAAAGAGAAAGTCTGCAAAGAAGTTCTCCATATCTCTAGTTAAACCTTCCGTTTCAAATTCTGTTCCTGTTTGACCTGCGGGACGAGAAGCCTTTTTGTTTTTAGAGAAAGCAGCTCCCATGGAGATTTTAGGTGTGATTTCTCGAGCAAGATCACCTTCGATAAAGTCGCCTCCTTCTTTAAAATCACCAAGTGGCAACCATTCAACTCTTGCTGTGTAGGCGAGCCCGCTGTCTGTATTGTTTGTAGAGCGCCCCTCTCCATTGGAAACAGCTAGTTTGATCCAAAAAGGCATGTCTTTACCTTGTTTATGGTTAAGAAAAATTCCTGTGTCGCGATCAATGTTAAACGTAGAGTTAAGAAGCGAGCGATCAACAAACTGTTGGCTTCCGGAAGAGATCAAACGCTGACGGTTTCCTGGCAGTTTAGTTTGTCCGTACCAAATAGTTGTATGATCAGTGAGTCTCCAGCCGACAGCGGCATCTCTTAAAATATTTGGGTATTCCGTGCGGTCGTAATCAAAATCTCCACGGGTAAAGGAGAGTTGAATACGATAAAGAAGACGTGGATCAAGAACTGTACCATCTAAACGTAAACGTGTTCTTCTCACTTCAAAGTTAGCTTCATCAGCAGCTAATCTCTCTGTATCTTCAGTTTGATAAGTAAATCTATTCTGCATTCTAAAGCGAAAGATGGCGTTGAAATGAGCAGGATCGTAACTGAAATTAATTCCATCTTTAAATTCAGTAAGGTAATCACCTGTATCTAACTCTTGGGCCTGTGCCTGAAAGAGTGTTGTGAAAAATAACAAAGAAATAAATAAGCGCATGTAAGACCCTTTTTTATAAATATAGGATCAGTTTACTTACTAAATTTTATTATTAAAAGAAAAAGCCCTGTCTATTACAGGGCCGTAATGAAGAATTACCAATCAATTGGAAAATAATCTTTGAGGAATTTGCCACTCCAGTGCTTACCAGTATTGATCCCATCAAAGATTGGGTCAACAACGCGTGCAGCACCATCAACGATATCTAAAGGTGGTTGGAAGTCATGAAGCTTTTGTTTTCTTGCAGAAAGTTCTGCAGGATCTTCATCTGTCACCCAGCCAGTATCAACTGCATTAATGTAAATTCCATCTTTAGCAAATTGAGTAGCAGCGGTATGAGTCATCATATTAAGAGCTGCTTTGGCCATATTGGTGTGTGGATGACGATCTTCTTTGTAGAAGCGGTGGAACTTTCCTTCCATGGCACTGACATTCACAATATGTTTTTTACCGGTGTAATCTTTGCGCATTAAATGAATCAATTCATTAATCAGAACAAATGGTGCTACAGAGTTAACGAGCTGCACTTCTAGCATTTCGACGGTATGGATCTCACCCATTCTTTGTCGCCAGCTATTAGTCTTACGAAGATCGACTTGCTGAAGATCTGCATCCAGTTTGCCTACAGGGAAAACTTCTTCGGCCACTAAAGAGCCATCAAAACTATAAGGAATTTGAGATAACTTTGCTGGAGCACGTAGACCAATTCCAGGAGCTTTATCGTTCCATGAAACCGGAAGGTTTTTATTATAACCCAAGTCAACGTCTTGCAGTTTATTTACACATTGCTGATATTCTCCTAAAAGCTGAGCGGCTTCTGGTGGAAGATCATTCATGGACTTCATCTCATTTTCCATTAAGTGAGCATAAAAGCCTGCAGGTCGACGAACTGTTTGAGCAGCATTGTTAATCAGAATATCCAGGCGCTGATATTTTGATTCAATATAACGACAGAAGAGTTCAACACTCGGAGTGTGTCTTAGATCAAGTCCATAGATACGCAGACGATCTTTCCATACTTGGTAGTCAGACTCTTTAGAGTAACGAAGAGCAGAGTCGACGGGAAAACGAGTCGTTGCAATGACTGTTGCTCCAGCTCGAAGAAGCATGAGAGTTGTATAGTAGCCAATTTTTAAGCGAGACCCTGTGATTAGAGCGACTTGTCCAGTGAGGTCTGCTGTTTGAAAACGTTTAGCATAGTTAAA
>DATGND010000029.1:0-4848 GCA_035306925.1 Bacteriovoracaceae bacterium
AATGTGGTTCATTTGGCTTCGGTACCCAAAAGGTACCCAAGCCAAGTTACTTACCTTTACCGACAATAAAATCTGTTTTACCCATTTAAAAATAGAATTAGAAAAATGGTGTAAGTAGGCAAAAAAAAAGCCCCAGGCGCGAGACTGAGGCTTTTTAAAACTATCACACTGTCGTTGCTTTCCACTTTCGTAAAAGCTGGTGCCCAGTGAGGGAATCGAACCCCCACGCTTTCGCATTAGGTTCTAAGCCTAACGTGTCTACCAGTTCCACCAACTGGGCATCGAAGCGGAGCTTTATAATCCAATAAATGAGTTTTTGTGTCAATATCTTTTTAAAAAAAATTAAAGTGACTTTTTAACCAGCTTTTTTGGCCTTCATAGACTCTTTTTTCAAGCGATCCAACTGATTCTGTAGGGCCGTTTTCTCTTGGCGAAGCTTATTGTTTTCCTTTTTAAACTCGTTGGTCTGATTTCGGGCATCGAGAAGATCCTGCGTGATTTTTTTCAGACTGGCCTCCACGTGTTGCATTTTCTTCTCATCTACAGCTCCTGAACGATGAGCTTTCACCGCTTCCGCTAAACGGGTTTCTAAGTCTGCAACCTGTGTTTCCAGAGTCTTGATTTTCGCCTGCTGGGCCAGCTCAAGTTCTGTAGGTCCTGTTGGTGCCTTCACTTCCTCTTGAGCCTTAGGAGCTGCCTCCACTGCCACTGGACGTTTTTCCAGCTCTTTAATTTTATCTTTCAATTCATTTATCTGACTTCGAAGTTCTTTAGTGACATTGATTTCTTTCTCTAAAAGCAGATTCGTCCGCTGAGTTTCTTTCATTTGCTTAGATAACTGGTTTTGCACTTGAACCTTCTCTGCTTGAACTTTCCTCAACTCATCTTTAGAAGAATCTGCTTCTTTCTTCTTCAGGTTAGCACTTAGTGAATTTAATTTCGCTTTATAAACATCCAATTGTTTTGTTAAGTTCATATTCTGAACTTTTAAATGTTTATTTTCCATTACGTATCTGCTGGAGTTTTCTTTCTGAAGACTTACTTGTGCCTGATCAACTTTATTTTTGAGGAATTCAATCTCCGCATCTTTTTTCTCAGATAACTTCACTAAGTTCTCTTTACTCTTAGCAAGAATAAGATCACGGGCCTTTAATTGACGGTTTAATTTTAACAGCTCAGATGAAAACAAGGCTTCTTTCTGAGAAGCTTCGATCTGAAGCTTTTTCAAGTTCATCATGTTTTCTCTAACTGCTGTCATTAACACCAGTTCTTTTTCCATCAACTCATTTAAACGCTTCTGATCTTCTGGACTTAAATTTCCTTCAGCGAGCTTTTCTTGAATTTCTTTTTTAAGAACAACGTTCTCATCAAAATGGTCTTGTTGAGTATCCTTGTGAGAAGCGTCTGCTGCCTTAGATTGAATACTGGAAACGGTTGATTTTGATTCTTTAAGGGCCTTAATCTCCATCAGAGTTGCTTGTAGCTTATCAGCTAATCCTTTCTTTTCCTGCTGGAGCGACTCTACCTGAACAAGGAGAGCCTTCTCTTTTTCTGAAACTTGAGAAACGAAGAGAGGCTTGTGCGCCTTAGTAGCTTCTTCATCAGTAATTATTTCTTTTATGACCTGCTTATCTTCCTCTAAGGTTGAAGATAAACTACGAACAATAATATTTTCTTCTTCGTCACTAATTTTTCCGTGACGGGAGAATTCAAATTTTTCTTCTAAGGAATCTTTTAAAGTGTTTTTAAAAATGGACTTCACTCTTAATTGATCTGATTCATTATTAAAGGCCTGGTCAATCACTTTTCGAATATCTTCTTCCTGATACTCTTTTTTAAGATTGTCTTCCAGTCTCTTCTTCAGATCTTTAATAAGCTCTTTCCCTTTGGAGTTAAGAACGACTGCTTCTTTCTTTAGATTCTTTTTTAAGAAATAAACCTGAAAGTCTTTAATGTGCTCTCTGGTGAGATTGTCTTTTACAATCTTTTTCTCCTGGCAATATTCACCAAGAACTTTTCGCAAATGTTCAGGGAGATGCTCATTGATAGACTTCACATTCATGACATCGGAATGCTTTTCTTTTAACGAGTCAATCACCTCTGTCAGAACTTCATTCTCATTGAAGAAATCTTTTTTATAGACTTCCAGCTCATCGAAGCCAGATGAAATAACGTTGATCACATCTTCTAATTCTTTCTCACTTCCTAGAATAATTTTTTGCTCTTCTTCAGCACTTTCTTCCAGGAGATGATAAATCTCATCATCGGTTAAATCTCGTTGAACGATTTTTTTAACTTTCTCTAATTCTACTGTTTCAGCGATTCTAGTTGAGATCACTTCACTAAAACTATCTTTAGAAACTTCTCTCACCCCTTCCTCGTGAGGAATTTCCGGTAGAGTAATTTTAGTCATTGGGTCGCCAAGATTTTGAGCTTTACTACTAGCTTCATCTTGAATGTAAGAAACGATCTTTGCTTTCTGAGGCAATAAGGAAAGCATGAAACTAGGTGTTTCGGTTTCTTCTTCTTTTAACCATAAAGCCGCAACGGCCATTTTCTGGGCATTAGATATCAAGGAAAAATCAAAGAAGTCACAAAAATCCAGTGCAGTATTTAAGAGAGTTTCCTCTGCTCTTCTTGAGTTATGAAGAGAAAGGCAGGCCGCCACATCATCCATCATCAGATTTTGTGCAGAAAAATAGATTTGTAATCCGAAAGCCATTTCTGACTCACCGTAGGTAACTTCAAGAGGCAGTTCCATCTTGTCATTAGACTTTAAGGCGGCAAGATACATGATCAAATGATCAATATAAGTTCTGACCGCTAGTCCAGGTACACCGCTATTAAAAGCAACTTTAGTGAGTTGATCTAATTGATCTCCAAAACTAAAGAATTGATTGAGACTAAAATGTCCTAATTCTTTAAATACTGGATTCTCACTCAATAAACTTGTATCAATGTAATCCTGAAAAAATTTATCAAGCAAAAACTCTTTTAAAGTTGATTTAAGCCATGCCTCTTCAAAGCAAAGCTTACCGTTAGCAAGAACAAAGTTTTGCTTATCTTTGACAGGAGTTAAGGAGATAATTTGAATATCTTCTTCGATGGTCTGATATGTTTCACGAATAAATCCAAAGTCATTTATATCTTTGGTTAGAATATGGGTCCACTGATGAGGTGTTTCATCTATACGAGGATCAATGACATCAAGCTTTCTGGATTGAAAGTATTCAATGATTTCAGAATTAATTTCCGGACATAGATTCAGAATCTTTACTTCCTTTCTCATGCGCTCACCTCTTGGTGTAAGCAAGGAACTGTCGAAAGGGCACGGACAAGAATCTTTTTAACAGGTAACACACCTATTTTAAAACTTCTGATCGTTTCTAATTCTCTGTAAAGATTGTAATTTGTAGTTGAATTGTATTTTACCAGCTGGTCAGCAAGAATAATAATTTTTTCCCAATTGGCCAGAACAGCTTCTGTATATCCGAACGGAAACCCTTCCCCATTACTTAGCTCATGTCCTAATAAAACAGTATTAGCAAGTTCAGGGTTATTAAGTAAGTTAACTCTTCTAATAAATTCATAACTTCCAAAAGGGTGTTCTTTATAGAGCTTAATCTCCGCAGGACTGGCCTGTTGGTTCATTAAGTACTTTATGCCATGGCCAGGATTAACTGACTCTTGATCGATTGCTTCAGTAACATAGTATGAATAATCAGAATCAATGAGACCAGAGTCTTGAAAGAAAGAGAGGTGATAAATATCTTCCAGAAGTTCTGGATCATAAAAGCCATTAGTAAGGCTTAACCAGATCGCAACAGCAGCAGAAAGTTGTGCCTTTCTGAACAAGTTTACATCTGTTTCGTGAAGATCATTTAAATCAGAATCAGCTGCTTTATTGAAAACATCGAAGCAAGCAATACTCCAGTTATAGAATGACTTTCCTTCGGCCAAGAGGCTATTGAAAAGAGAGAGTATCTCCTCTTTGGATCTCGCCCACTCGTTCTCAAAATCACATTTTAAGTGATCAAAGAGAAGTGATTTGAATTTTTCATTTAAGTCGTGATCTATTACACTAACAAAGTCGATTTTATCTTTTAACCTCTCAAGTTTGGTGAAGAGTTTTTCATCAATCCATGTTCCGGGGTTACATAATAAGATTCGACTAGAGCTTGTTTGAAAGTACACAAATCCTTGGCAAATGGTATTTGCCCTATAGATAAAAGAATTGTGTTCTTGCCGACTGCTCATAACAAACTAATCGGAAAATGAGACTATAAATTGAATAAGTTTTGTTAATTTTGAAGTCCTAGGAAATTTTTTATGAATATAGATTCTCTCATTATCATCATTTATATTTTGGGAGTCTTTTATCTGGCCTATCGTGCTGGAAAATCAGTAAAGACTGACTCAACCGATCAGAAAACTCAAGTGAGTGAGCAGTACATGGCCGGTAAAAGTTTAACCTTTACTGAATCAATTTGCTCAATTTTAGCTACCGAAGTATCTGCTCTGACCTTCCTGGGTATTCCAGCTTTTGCTTTTAATTTAGATTTTTCTTTTGTCCAAATTTATATGGGGGCCATTATTGGTCGCTTCCTCATTGCTAAAGTTTTTCTTCCTCGTATTTATGATAAAGGCCTCACCATTTACGAAATTATGAACGACTCTCCTTTACGGGGAGGAAGAAGAGCTGTTGCAACTTTTTATAGTATCGCTAAAATTTTATCAGTAGGTGTTCGCCTCTTTTCTGGCTCTATTCTTATTGCCAAGTTTTTAGATACCAATATGTATACGGCCCTAGCCCTGGTTACTCTCATCACCTTCCTTTACACTCTCATC
>DATGND010000030.1:0-4634 GCA_035306925.1 Bacteriovoracaceae bacterium
TGTGATCTGGAAGATGTTCCACATCCAAATATTGTTTCAGAGTCAGGAAGAGCAATCACGGCTCACCACTCCTGTATGATAACCAATGTTTTCGGCGCTCTTAAAATTGGAGAAGCTTCTAATTTTAATACTGATAAAGCAGTTAATGAAAATATCCTTGTAACCAACATGAGAGATCTCTCGGTTGAACTCACTGAGAAGAACTATCAGGAAGTTTATAACGATGCGACTAAACTTAAAGAAGAGTCGATCTCTGCTTTCAAACTAGGCATTCTCACTCTAGATGAAAGAGCAAAACTGGAAACTCTCTACTGGAAAATTTGTAAAGAAATCGTGATCTATGCTAGCCGCGATGAATATGCACCGGATGAGATTCTCCATTTGAAATCTCAGATGGCCCACCAGTACCTGTGTAACTTCTCTATCTTCCAATCCGCTCCAGACACTTGGGCCATTGGACAGATTCTACCAGTGCTTCCGATTCATAAGCTCAATGAGAAGCCAACGGAACTTTGTACCCTGGTGGACATTACTTGTGACTCAGATGGAAAGATTGATACTTTCTTATCAGCTGATGGCCCGACTAATACCGTGCCAATGCATAAGCTTAATAAAGATGAAGACTACTACATCGGTCTATTTATGACTGGAGCCTACCAGGACATCATGGGTGATAACCATAACTGTTTCGGCCGTCTGAACGAAGTGCACGTTTTCTGTGATGATGATGATCCGACAGACTTCTATATTGAAGAAGTGATTATGGGAAATAAAGCTTCAACAGTTCTTTCCACTCTTCAGTATAACCCTGAGACTCTTGCTCAGACTGTAAAGTATGCCATCGATACACAGGTAAAACGCGGAAAGATTCGTCCTCGTGAAGGGGTGGGTCTGACTGACTTTTATGAGAATTGCTTGAAGAGCTATACTTATCTTAAAAAATAAAAAAAGGGCCTTATTTAAGGCCCTTTTTAATTGGTGTTATTCTACATTTTCTCCATTTTATTTACGACAGTTATTTTTAATCAACTGATGATTTCTTGAGTACCACTTCCCATCAAAGCAAATGGAAGTTTCTCCTGCACATTGATTAAAGTAACTCTTGGTATATTCAGAGAAACATTTCTTTTTACATTTATTCTGTACGTAGGAATCATTTTTAGAATACCAACGCCCTTCGTAACAAATGGAACTCTCTCCTTCGCAATTAGCAAAGTAAGATTTGGTATAATCACTATAACAACTTTGTCCCAGTTCCAATACGTTCTCTTCCTTACAATCCACCACTCCGGCCTTATTAACCGCCTTAAGTAAATCTTCCATGGACTCATAAACTCCTAACTCCACATCTTCTTTACTAATGAGGACACCTTTATTTAAGGAGGTCTTGTTTTTTGCTAATTCATCATAAGAAATAAACTCCAGCCCCAGGCACCGACCGATATCAATGATAGGGCCTATGGCCTTCGTATTCACTTCCTTGATGTCATGGAACAAGGAAACTTTATTCCCTCTACCCTTACATAAGTCTTTTAAATTTTCTTTGATGTAATTTCTGATTCCATCATCACTAAGTGAAACAGCGGATGTATCCTTAGAGTCGTGATTCCAACCTAGATGAGAAAAGTTCTGAGAAGCTAATGTTACTAAGGCGGGGCTTTGCCGGCGGTACTCATCCAGCCTTTCTTGATAGTTTCTTCCAGAAAAGGTCATCATCCCTTTCTCATGCATATACTCTATTTCACTTGGAGAAGGCATAGCTCCTCGCCCATATGGAAAGCGGAAAACAAGATGCTTTTGATTCGAAAAACCATGTCCTGTGGCCTGATTTAAAAGATCAGTGGATTTATTGAGCTGATACTCTCTTTCACTTTCACTGAAACCACGATCTAAAACTTTCCCATTACCATCCATTCTCAAAGCATAAGCATTGTGTTCATAACCATGATTGGCAATCAAGTGCCCATCTTTTAAAAGACTTTGAACCATTGAGCGTGCTTCATGGGAAGACCGTCCTTCTAAGTTCTTAGTAGTGACAAAAAAACTGGCCTTAACTCCCCTGCGGTTAAGCTCCTCTCTGATCTGCGAAGTATATCGAGGATGAGGACCATCATCGAAAGTTAAATGCACTTTGTTGGCGGGACAACTGGACAATTCTTTTCTCAAACTTTCCAGAACTGGACGGCTTAAATGTTGATAAGAATTTAGTGAACAAGTTTGTCCATAAACCTGAGATACAAATAAGAAGGAAAAGATAGACCACAGCATAGTGATCTTATCGGTTTTAGAAGAGCTTTCATTAAATGAAACTAAACTTTATGTTCCATACTAAGATATTGATCTTTATAGGTTAGATAGCTCTTATAGTGCTCAGAAACTTTCTGAATTTCCTCTGCTGTTAAAGATCTTTCAACTTTGGCAGGACGACCTTTGATAAAACTTCCTGAAGGAAACTTTTTACCAGGACTAACTAGTGAGCCAGCGGCAACAAGACAGTTATCTCCAATTTCAGTTCCATCAAGGACTAACGTCCCCATCCCAATGAGACAACCTTTCCCGATCTTACAGCCATGGAGAATTACACTATGTCCTAAGGAAGTATTATCTCCTATTTCAAGAGCATTCTCTTCTGTTACGTGCAGCATGCAAAGGTCTTGTACATTCACATTCCTGCCTATTTTGATCTGATTTACATCCCCTCTTACCACACTATTAAACCAGACACTGGCGTTGGCCTTAAGGTGCACACGTCCAATAATTTCTGCACTCGGTGAAAGATAAACACCTTCTTCAATGACGGGCCTAAATTCGAAGTAGTTTCTAATGGCCATAAAAATCCTCACAATTGTCTAATGATGTCATACGCCATTATAGCCGGGCCTAAAAAATCGTGATAGCGTTTTAACATGAACAAAAAGTTTATCATTGGTATAGATATTGGTGGAACAAATACAAAAGTCGGGTTCTTTACAGATGATGGTAAACTTATCCATTCGCTTATTTTTCCCACACAAAAAGAATCAGCTACCGATTTTTTCGCTTACGTTCATCAGCGTTGTTTAAGCTTTCTGGAAGAAAATAAGATTTCATTGGATCAGCTCTTGGGAGTGGGAGTCGGTGCTCCTATGGCCAATAGTTATACTGGGCAAATTGGCTATGCACATAATCTAGGGTGGAGAGATGTTCCCCTGAGAGATGAATTTAAAAAGTTATTTAACTGCCCTGTATTTATCGATAACGATGCCAATCTAGCAGCTCTAGGAGAGAGTTACTTTGGCATTGGAAAAAACTCTCACAGCTTCATCCTCATTACATTGGGAACAGGTGTCGGTACAGGCGTCATTTTAAATGGAAAAGTTCTGCAAGGTTTTAAAGGATTAGCAGGAGAAGGAGGGCACATCATTATTGATAGTCCTCAGAAACGAGTTTGTCCTTGTGGGGAAGTTAATCACATCGAAGCTTATCTAGGTGCTCAAGGTATTAGAAAAACTTTTGAAGAAAATGATTTTAATATCAATATCAAAGAATTTAAAAACTATCTGGATAAAAATGATCCCAAGGCCTATCGCTGTCTTGAAATATTGTGTGATCAACTCTCCTCTGCCATTGTGAACATGTCTGTTATCGTCGGGCCGGAGAAGATTATCCTCGCTGGTGGCGTTTCTCAAATTGGCGAAGTTTTCTTAAGAGAATTAGAGAAGAAAGTGAATGAAAAAATTATTCACTCCTTTAAGAATAAGATTTCTTTCCAACTTGCAGCTGTCTCAACAAAAGATGGTGCTATCTATGGAGGAGCAGCATTAGTGTTATCAGAGGTTTCATGAAACTGGCACTTGATCCTGAACACAAAGAGAGTAAAAAACTTAACGAGCAAATAACTTCTTTAGCTAAAAAGCTAAAACAAGAACTTGCACATGCTCAAAATAATGATGAAACCTACACAGCTCTCTATTCTTATTATCGAAAATATTTTACCTTAACTCTTAAAAAGAAATACTGTGAAGCCGGTATTAATAGCTCTCCAACTAGAGATATTATTCTGGATTACCCATGGAAGGATTTGGAATTAGATCGATTCTTCTGTTTGAAAGTTTGGGAAAAGATTAATAAATGAAACAGCTCATTCTCGCCTCTACTTCAAAATATCGTAAAAGTCTTTTAGAGCAACTCCATTGGCCCTTTGAAGCTCTTACTCCTGATGTTGATGAAAGTATCTACAAAGAACAATTACTTGCACCTCAAGAGCTAGCTGAAAAACTCTCTCTTTTAAAGGCCCAAGATATTCTTGATAAAAATCCACAAGCAGTCGTTATAGGCTCTGATCAAGTCTGCACCTATAATGGAGTTATTTTCAGTAAACCGCAAAACAGTGATAATGCTTTTAACCAACTCAAGATGCTCTCTGGTCACAGTCATCAACTTCTTACTGCTGTTACAATTATGAGTTCTGAAAAAACTCACACATGGACTAACACAACAACTCTCACGATGAGAAAGCTTACTGATGAGGATATCAAAAGATATCTCGCCATTGATAAGCCCTTTGATTGTGCCGGAAGCTATAAATTAGAATCAATGGGTATTAAGCTCTTTAATAAAATTGAAATGAGCGATCATAGTGCTATTATTGGACT
>DATGND010000031.1:0-3104 GCA_035306925.1 Bacteriovoracaceae bacterium
TGTCCTTATGAGCTTCTTGCTCATTGTGCCTTACTGGTAATTAGGGACAAGCCGTGAGTTTTTTCCTAAAGTTGAGCAATATCTTGCGATATGCCTTTGGCCATATCTTTTACAATATAACCTAGAGCATAAGGTACTGAATGCTCTCGCTCGGGAGTTTTCTCTACGGAGTGATCAAAACCTATTTTGTGTAACCACTCATGAAATAAGTTATTGGCCACCTGATAAGGTTCAAATCTATTTAAAAATTTTTCGTTAATATAAACATGGGAAATATGCGGATAGGTATAACCAATGGTATTGGACTGATCGTCTCGGTAAAGAACCAGTTCCAAATCCATATTACCGTTAGCAGTGGTGTTGCGACCAACCAGCTCTTTTCCCTCTATGATCTTTTGGTAAATTTGCTCATTCGTTAAGCCAGCATTATCTTTAAATGTGAATTCGTTATTGAAGCTCTTAGAGATAACTGCTTGTTTAAACTCTTCGGAGAGGACAATTTTTTTAATCAGTTCCGCTGCTTTAAATATTTTTTGTTCCTGTTCCTGATTAAACCCTTTTAGTTTGAGAGTAACATCAAAGGCATAGCTTGAAATTGGTAGTAAAAAAATTAGTGAGCAGATGATCTTGATTCCTAGCACTTGCCAATCCTCCCCATGAACCATTAGTTAAACTTAATTATTTTGACTATGCCAAAACCGGCTTCGCTCCTTCAAGAGGCTAGGGATTTAAGATTGTTGGTAAGTTTATTGCTCAGGTTGATTTTTAAGATTTGTCTAAGAATAGTGATATAAAACATTCAAAATCGTTTAAAAATCCGAGTTTTTGGGGTAGGTTTGTGCGCACAAAAAGGATTTCTGATTATGGCCTATGAAAGTTCGTTTAATAAAGATTTTGCCCGTAAGTTAGCTAAAGTTGAAAATGCTGAAGCTTTTCTGGACAGTGAACTCGCTAAAATGAAGGAACGTGCCCTACAACTTAATGCTGCCAGAGAACATATGTCGAAGGGCTACGAGTTAGTGCTTGAAGGTCTGAAGATGGCCTTCCCTGAGCTGGATTTAAACGATAAGAACCTTATCGGTACTCCCAATCGCATGGCACGCGCTCTATTAGAGGTTTGTTCCGGAATGGGGACAGATGAGAAAGAAATCTTTTCTACTACTTTCCCGGCTGAAAATTATAATGAAGTGATTATTCTCAAAAATATTGATTATACCTCACTTTGTTCACACCACTTCTTCCCATTTACAGGTAAGGCCCATGTGGGATATTTGCCTGACACTCATAATGTTGAGGAATCTAAAGTTGTAGGTCTTTCCAAACTTGCTCACATTGTCGATTGTCACGCTCAGCGTCCCCAGCTTCAAGAGAGAATGTGTTCAGGAATTATGGAATCAATTAAGTCAGAACTTCGTCCTGCAGGTGTTATGGTGGTGATTGAAGGAAGTCATGGATGTCTTTCATGTCGTAGTGCTAAGAAGGCCAACGCAACGATGATTACTTCTGCCCTTGATGGAAAGTTTAAAGAAGATTCTAAATTAAGAGCAGAGTTTTTAAGCCTAATTGGATTAATGAAACAATGAGATATTTAATTCTTTCTCTTGTCATCAGTACTTTTTCTCTGCCGGCCTTTAGTCAATGCAAGGTCTATGGGATTTCTGATTCTCCTCAAAGGCTTAATTGCACTCTAGGTCAATTGAAAATTAGTCTGACGTGTAAGAAGAATTCTTATTTTTTAAATCGAGAGAAAGTCTCCTTGGCCTTCCATATGGAAGTTGAAGAAGGGGCAACTCCTTTAGTCTTTAAAACAACGAGCGGAAAGACGCTCATTGTTCTGCCAGAAGATAACATTCTCGCAGAGTATGAAGATGGAAAAGAATATCATCAAGGAAGCTGTACCAAATAGCTGACTTCTAATTTTCTTTGTGGACATATCGTCATTAGTATTTGATCAGTGAGAGTTTCGCCTTTCTTCAAGCTCACCGCATAGTCCCCATCAATTTTTTGAATGAGGTTTAAAAGATCTCTTTCAGTAGTATCTCTAAAGTAATACCGGATACATTCAAAATCCTTTACTTCAAGGCAATGTTCTTGGATCCCTTGAGTTCGCAGTTCTGCAATTTGCTTTTCCTTTATTCTTTGAAACCCTCCTTCGTCGACAACCAAGGGAAGAGTAGAAGGGATCTGGAGGAAGACATTTTTCATATTTTTTAAGCGCAGATTTGTTTTGGCCTTACCTTCAATTTCTAGTGTTATTTTGCGGCAATTTAGTTCCTGGGATAGTTCACTCCGTTTAAGAGAGTACTGAAAGTGATTGGAGAGCTGTGGTTTTAACAGATTAAACTCAGCAATATGCGGATCGCTGCACGCTATGGTCAGAAGAAGAGTGGCCAATAAAATCTTATTCATTAATAGAATTATCCCACCAGTTAAGGTGGAGAAATTCTAAAGAAAATATTAATGTAAGTGAAATTGAGTGAAACCAAATGTTTAAAAAGCATTTCTGCATTGAAGGTCAAGGTTCTTAGCGATTTCTGTCAGTGTTTGCATCATCATAATATTAATTTTTGTGTCTTCAATGATGTAGATGATTTCAACTTCTCTGCCGCAATCAAAATAATAATCTTGGTAATGATCTAAGAGCTTTAGAAGGTGTGTTTCTACCTCATAGGCCGCTTCCAGAGTTGGAAGAACAAGTTGGCAATTCCTCTCATTAACACTGAACTCTATTTGCGGAATTTCAATGGCGTTAATTTTACGATGAAGTTCATCAATATTTTGAGATAAGTTCTGACAGGATGTGCGGGCAAAAACTGATGAAGTCATGAAGAGAAAAACGAGAGGGGAGATTAGTCTTAACATATAAATCCTTTACTCTCATTCTAAGTCATTCTCTTCTAAAAGAAATTGATCAGTTTTTGCCCCTCCTGTTTATTTATTTAATTCTGCTTGGGCCTTTCTAATAATGTCCATGGCCTTAACTAAAAGTCGAGCAGCTTCTTGTGGAGCGTGAAAGCCCATAGAGTTTTCCGCTTCAACATAGTCGATAAGGAACTGGGCCTCACGGTGAGCATTTTGTGCTTGAGCAATTTTTTGCTCAGATA
>DATGND010000032.1:0-3485 GCA_035306925.1 Bacteriovoracaceae bacterium
TAAGTCGCATTTTTTCTTCTTCAGGAGTTTCAATAGTGGCCGTTAGATGATTTCTTAAATCTTTCTCTCTAAGGAAACGATCTTCTTTCAGACTTTTTTCAAAAGCTTCTTGATCTACTTCAAAAAGCTTCACATCAGGAATGATACCTACTGCCTGAATTTTTTTATCACTTGGAGTCATGTATTGAGCAATGGTTAACTTAACCCCTGTGGTCTTATCTAGTTGGGCCACAGTTTGCACAGAGCCCTTACCAAAAGATTGAGAGCCCATAATAACGGCACGATTATGATCCTGCAGAGCTCCTGCCACAATTTCTGAAGCGGAAGCTGAAGAACCATTAATCAAAACAACCAGAGGAGTTGTTAAGTCTTTATAACCTGACTTTTTAACATAACGAATTTCTTTATTCTGGGGATCTCTTGCTTCTGTAGATACAACAACTCCATCACTTAAAAAGAGTGAAGCGATATCTACGGCCTGATCAAGAAGTCCACCCGGATTAGATCGTAAATCGAGAATAATACCTTTGATATTGTTCTTGGCCTGCTTTTTTAATTTGGTTAAAGCTTCTACCACCGAGCTTGTAGAATGCTTTTGGAACTGACTTAAACGAATATAAGCATAGTGATCTTCAATAAGCTCATACTTCACAGGCTTAATCTTTATCACTTCACGTTTCATAGTGAATTGCTTGATGCCTTCACTTCCTTCACGAAGGATTCCAAGGGTAATCTTCTCCCCGATTTTTCCGCGCATTTTCTCAACCACTTGATCCAGGTTCATACCTACAACAGGTTCGTGGTTAATCTCAACGATTCGGTCTCTAGGTTTCAGTCCAGCTTTAAAGGCCGGAGTATCTTCAATTGGAGTAATCACGTAGATCACACCATCCTTCTGACTTACTTCAAGTCCTAAACCTCCAAACTCTCCTCTCGTATCATTTTGCATTTTCTCAAAATATTCCTTATTCAAGAACGAAGAGTGTGGATCAAGAGTATCCATCATTCCTTTAAGGGCACCTTCAATTAACTTCTCTGTAGAAACCGGACGATAGTATTGGGTTTCTACCAGGTGTAAAACCTTGTTAAAGAGTTCCAGTTGTTCAAAGCGTGATTTATTCTCTGAGATTTTGGGAGCAGGAGTTTGAGCATTTACTGTATGGGAAATAAAAGAAGAAGAAAGCGCTATAATAGCAAGATAACGAGCAAGCATGGGAGTAACTCCTAATAAATTATAAACTATTAGATTTTACTTACTCCTTCGTCCTCTAACCACAAAATAGTGTTCTGTGCAGTGTTTTTCTTTCTAACTTCGAAATAAAGATTTTGAGGAGTAGTATCTTTGTAGGTATAACCTAGAATATCATCGGCTTTTACACTATCATTCTTTTTAACTCTGATATTCATTTTTCCCAGGAAGACTGTTCTCAGATCATTTCCATGATCGATTAAGAGAACCTGGCCATAAGCCGCTAAGTCTCCAGCATACATGACCTTACCATTGGCCACAGCTTTAACCGGCTGGATCGAATCATATTTATAAGTCACGCCTTTTGCGGAAGGAGTCATGGAAATATATTGATCGATTGGTCGCTTAAAAATTCTTTCCGCTTTTCTTAAAGGGAGTGGCGAAGGATTCAAATTCTTCTTGATAGCTGAAAGCTTAACTCTAACTTTATCCTTCTCTACTTTCTTTTCTAGCTCTGCTTTTTTCTGAGAAGCAATCTGGTATTTATTAAAGACTTCTTTTTTCATTTCCTCTAAGTCCTGAATAACTCCTTCCAGAGACTCTTCTTCTTTTTTTAACTGATCAAGTTTGATTTCAAAACTGACCACTTTATCAGCAAAGCTTTGAAGCTCTTCTTGTTCAAACTTGAGCTTTTCCTGGGCCTGCTTCAAAAGTTCCAGGTGAATCTTTTTCTGCCACAAAGGAGATTCTTCTGATTCCGTTTCCAAAAGATAGTTGGTAACGATTTGCTTATTTTCCTGTTCAGTAACTTTTAATTTTCTTTGAAGCTTGAGAAGTTCTTCTTTATAGAGCGCAATATCCGATTCAAACTTAGTGATTTGCTCTACATTCGACTTATGAAGATCTGTTTTGGCCTGAATTTCTTTTTCCAGTGATGAGAGTCGAGCGGCCATTTGAGTGACTTCACGACGATGCACGGCCAGCTTATCAGCAGGACGTCTGTTTCTCTGAGAGAAAGCTTCCATTGAAAAGCATATGGTCAAAAAGAAAATCCAAAACTTCATAGAGTTGGTTTCCACTTCCATTCTTGCAGAGTAAAAGTCCAGAAAATAGAAAAGATCATAAAAAGAATGATCATGTCTAAAAATCTCAGAGTTCCATTCCAGAGCCCCATAAGGGAGAAAGAAACCATGATGACTCCTAATCCCCAAGCAAGACTTTTAGCTGCAACCAACCTTTTTCTTTGAAACTTTTCTATAATGTAAGAACGAGATCTAAAAACATCGTAACAGAGCCAAAAGCTGATCACCCAGCATAGAGCAATGAAGCCAATAATTCCCCAATCTCCGGCCTTGGCAATGAATTCGTAGAAAGGATGACTTTTCATGACCTTAGTGACTTCTGGAAATTTAACTTCCGTAGCTGAAATATGATCCTTCCCTCCGACTTTAACAACCTGATCTCGAACAAACTTTAAACTTTCTGCAGAAAGAGTCGGACTTAAAACGACTCTTACGGATTTTAAGTTTAAAAACTTCTGATCAAGTTGATAGCCAGTTCCTAGTTCTTTAACAAGAGCATTGATTTTAGATTTTGATTTCTTGGAGTCTTGATCATCAATAGAAATAACTCCAGGAAGCTTATTGATGAAGCTCACAACTTTTTCTGCATCAACTGAGCCATCCAGGACTGCGACAAAATAAGGATTTACTAATCTTTCCGGAGTAATTCGTGTCGACATTTCTGCTACCCACTCTCTATGGGTTAAAGAAAAACAGAGAGCACAGGTCAGAAAAAGAAAACTGACTCCACGAATGAGCGACTCATTTAAACACTTGAAATATTCAACTAAATAAAACACGCATGCCCCGCATAGACCAATCTCCCGGCATCAAGATGAACAATCTTTCCAGGAAACTGTTTAATCAAATCTTTATTGTGTGTGGCCCACACTAAGGTCAGGCCTTTTTTATGATTATAGTGATTAAGAACTTCAAAGAGACGATAAGAGTTATCTTTATCAAGAGAACTTGTCGGTTCATCGGCCAGAATCGCTGTCGGCTTGGAAAGCAGAGCACGAATCATCGCGATCTTTTGACGAAGACCTCCATTACAGTCTTCAATTTTACGATTTAAAAAGTCACTTACATAAAGCAAACGAGAGAGATCCTCCATCTCACGATGGAAGTCATTTCTTGAGTTATAAATTTGTGGATCATAACTCATCCATAGATTTTCTTCGCATGTTTTCTTCTGTAATAGACGAAGATCTTGAAACACAGTGGAAACAAAATGC
>DATGND010000033.1:0-2714 GCA_035306925.1 Bacteriovoracaceae bacterium
AATTTTAAAAAATCTAAAAACCTAAGACATTTTTTAATGATAACAGTGGTTATGGTCATGTTGAGTGGGCTTTCATTGTGGACTCGACACTGGCCTTGGTCCGTTGCTGAACAAGAAGTAGATGTCTATCACGGACCTTCAGAAATATTTGATAAAGTGCAAGTGGTCCCGAAGGGAATAAAGTTTTTGGGTCTTGAAAAAGATTCTTGGATTAAGATTATCTATCCTTCGCGTTTTGAAGGTTGGGTAAAAAAGGAAAACATCAGTGAGCTTTGAAGAAAAAATGAATGAGTCTGGTGAAGATGAAAAATCAAAAAGACTCAATATCAGTCTACTGAGGTATATGTGGGAAGCGTCGCCGCTTTATTTTAAAGAAAGCTATCATACCTTCTTTCGAAATCTTTCTGTCTTAAAATCATTTTCCGACAACGATATTCGCATTTTTACAACTTACCTTCATCGCCGTGAGTTTGAAACTAATGAAGCCATTTTTAAATATGGTGACTCCGGTTACGGGTTTTATTTTATCCACAGTGGTTCAGTAAGTATTCAGGAACCAGGGGGAGAAGAGATTGTTCACTTGGAGAAATCCAAGTTTTTTGGTGAATTGGCCCTATTAGATGAGGGACATCGTAGACCAGCGACTGCTATTGCTACAACTCCTACGGTGCTCTTAGGAATCTTTAAGCCAGATTTGGATAAGATGCTTGAAAGTCATCCCGTGCTAGGAGCGAAGTTTGTTCATGAGTCTGCCATGATTCTGGCCAATAAGATTGGGCACATGACAAAAGAGATTATGGCCTTAAGAAGAAAGCTTGAAGCTCTGGAGAAAAAGAATTGAAAAAAAATCAGATCGTAAAAGTGTATTTGTTTTTTGCTATTCTGATTGCAGCTTTAGCCTTCATGGTAAAGTTTCCAAGACTAACCCTTCCTTTTGGTTTTTCTTATATTCTTTATCTGATGATCAATCCGGTAGCATCAAGGATTCTTCGGGGAAATAATCAACAACGTATTATTTATTCACTCTTCTTTACGGCCTGTGCTTGCTTACTAGTGGTCCCACTTGTTGCCACTCTTTACAATGCTGAGACAGACTTTAAACAGCTCCTTAAGCATATTCCTGAACTCAGAGTGAAGTTGCAATTTAAGTACTTGCAGTTTCGTGAGCTCTTTATTGATAAAACTGGAGTGAAGTTGAGTCTGGATCCGGTGACTTACATTATGAGAAATGTGGAGAGTCAGGGGGCCAATTTGTTATCCAGTATCCCCACTTTAGTTTCGGCTATTCTGGAATGGATGCTTCTTGTTCCGCTTTTTTTATATTTCTTCTTTAAAGAGAGCAAGACTTTAAAAGTAAAGTTCATGGAGTTTATTCCCAACTCAATCTTTGAAAAAACCTACGTGCTTTTTTCTCAGTTTAATACCAAGTTTGGTGAATACATTATCGCAAAATTCATCGAGGCAACAATTCTGGGAAGTCTCGTGACTCTGGGGCTGATTCTGGTTTCTTTCCCTTACCCGTTCATACTAGGAATTGTTGCTGGTGTTACCAATATTCTGCCCTATGTGGGACCAATCATTGGTTTTGTTCCCGCCATTGCGGTAGCTTTATTATCACAAAATCCTGATGTAACGCTCTTAAGCGCTACACTGATTTATTTGATCGCCAATGCTGTTGATATGGTTTTAGTATTCCCTTTACTGGTTTCTAAGATTGTTAACCTTCATCCAATTTTGGTGGTGGTCAGCGTTTTGGCCGGAGGACAGATTGGAGGAGCCGTAGGAATGATTGTCGTTATTCCGATGGTTGCCTTTATCCAGCTTCTTTTTAAAGAAATCTATCAAGATTTGAATGCTCAATAGCGGAGAGTTTATGAAGTACTTATTATTGCTTTTACTGATTATTTCTTGTGGTTCCAATGACAAGGATAATCGTGGAGAAGCGGAAAAATTATTTGCCGAAGCCCAAGAGCTCGCAAAAGCGGAACGCTATATTCTTGCGACGGAAAAGCTCAATATAATTAAATCTCAGCACCCTTATTCGTTTTATGCTACACCTGCTGAACTTCTTCATGCCGAAATTTTATACAAGCAAGAAAACTATATTGAAGCAGCCGCTGCTTTTATGCTCTTTCGAGATTTTCATCCCCGCCATGAGAAAATCCCTTACGTGATTTTAATGATCGCGGAGTCTTTCTATAAGCAAATTCCTAAGACCATTGACCGTGATCTTGAACCTGCAGTTGAAGCGATTCGTTACTATCAGGAAGTTTTAGATCGTTATCCTGATACCGAGGATGCAAAGACGGCCCAAAAAAGAATTAAGGCCGCCCAAGAAATGCTGAAGAAAAAAGATGTGTATATTGCTGACTTTTACTTCAAGACGAAGAAGTGGGGAGCTGCGAGATATTGGTATCTGGATATTATCAATAATCACCACAAAGACACTAAAACAGCTTATCGGGCAGCTTTACGAGTAGTTGAAGCATCTCGTTTAAACAAAGATTATGAAGACTGCATTGAATATGGTGAAAAGTTTCAAGGAGCGGTTGATAAAGAGACCCGTAAAGCCATAAAATCAGCCTTAGATAAGTGTTATAAAGAAAAACAATAAAGAGGTCGCTTTGGAAAACTTAAAAGTTAATGAGCTGCTTAGAAAGGCTAAAGAAGCTTTTCAAAAAAATGATTTAAAAACGGCTTCAACTCTTTTGAGC
>DATGND010000034.1:0-3469 GCA_035306925.1 Bacteriovoracaceae bacterium
ATCTTTCCTATTGTTAAACATTACTGGCAGGTGAGTTTACTCATCTATTTATTCCTAATCATAAGCATGATTTATCCAAGCTTTAAAATCATGAGCAGAGGGAAAAATGCAATTTGAATTAAAAAATGTAAGTAAGATCTATGAGACTGGACAAGAGAGCATCACTTATGGTGCTAAGGATGTAAACCTTACCATCAAAGAGGGTGACTTCATGGCCCTGGTTGGACCCTCTGGCTCCGGGAAAACAACTCTTCTGAACCTCATTGCCGGTCTCCTCATCCCAAGCAAGGGAGAAATCCTTCATAAGGGCGAAGACATAACCCATATGAGCTTAGAAGAAAGAACCAAGCATCGCCTGGATTACATGGGGTTTGTTTTTCAGGACTATCAGCTTCTTCCGGTTCTTACTGCTTATGAGAATGTGGAGTTTCCTCTGCAACTAAAGAAAATTGAAAAGAATGAAATCAAAGAAAGAGTGATGTGGGCACTGGAGCAAGTGGGACTCTCCCAACTAAAAGATCGCTTCCCTAAGCAGCTCTCAGGTGGACAACAACAAAGAGTCTCTATCGCTCGTGCCATTGCTTGCAGACCTTCTCTTATTCTTGCGGACGAGCCAACTGCCAACCTTGATTCAAAAACATCCCAAGAAATTATCGATCTCTTCAAAAAACTTAATAGTGAACATAATCTCACTTTTATTTTCTCTACTCACGATCAGCGTTTAATTGATCAGGTAAAAACTGTTCTCTACATTAAGGATGGACAAATTTCAGAAGTTAAGGAGCACTCATGAAAAAACCTTTTATTGTTTTCTGTGCCGTATTAGGTGTTAAAGCCCAAGATGCTCATGAATGGATCAAGTACACAGATTCTCAATTAAGAGGTGACAGCTCAGAAGCCACTATCACCATGACTGTTCAAAACCCTAACTACACCAGAACTCTGGAAATTAAGTCTTATGTTCAGGGTAAATCCCAGGCCCTTTCTGAAATTCTAAGTCCAGCTAAAGAGAAAGGAATCAGAACTCTTAGACTCGATAATAAGATGTGGAACTACTTCCCTAAAATGAAACGCAAAATCGCTGTTTCATCCTCCATGCTTTTATCAAGCTGGATGGGTTCAGACTTCACCAATGATGACATTCTTAAAGCATCAAAGATGAGTGAGGACTACAACCATAAGTTTATTGAAGATAAGACGGTTGGTGGCGAAACATATAAGGTCATTGAAAACACCGTCAAAGAAAACACCAAGGCCATGTGGCCTAAAATTCTGACTCTCATGTCTAAAAAAGACTGTCTGCCTCGTTACTATGAGTACTATGACAAAGAAAACAATCTAAAACGAACACTAAAACTTGATAACTTAAAAGTTTTTGACAACCATCAGTTTTTTACTGAGTGGAAAATGATACCAACAGGTGAAACAGAAAAATATACTTCGCTAACTTATAAAGATATTAAATTCAACGTTAAGTTCCCAAGCGATAAATTTACTCAAAAGTCTTTAACGGAATAGTATGAAATACCTCTTGCCTCTTTTGTTTTTTTCACTGCCTGCTTTTGCTTTTAAAGTCGATCTTTCGGGAAACATTGAAGCCCAAGGTAGAAAGACCTGGAATAATGAAGATGCTAAAAAAGAATTATTCCAAGACTGGGATAACAGTGAATTTTACATGTTGTATGGAAACCTAGGTGCCAAAGTAGACGTGAAGGGCGGCTCGCGCTTTGAGGCTAACTGGCTGGTTCGTCATTCCTACTCCGAACTTTATAGCCCAGAAAATCCTGCACAAGATGAGTACCTGGTAACAAATGTTTTTACTTTCCCGCGCACTCTTGTTGCACGAGATATTTTCAAACTGCAATATGAAAAGCAGGAGAATAATTATCGAACGGATTCAGTACTCAATAAGTTTATTTATCAATGGAACTTTGAAGAACATCGCTTCACCATTGGAAGAATGTTTATTAATTACGGGCAAGGGGAAATTTTTAATCCTCTCAACCCTTTCAATCAGCCTACGGCCCTTAACTCCATCACTAACTTTGCTCAAGGTAATGACGGGGTCAATTTTACTTTCTACGCCAATGATAAACACACTCTGAACTTTTATTTTCTAGGTGATAAATCTATTGAAAACTATGAAGGGCAAATCGATAAAACAGTCTGGCTTCATGGAGAATATTCTTATTCAGAACAACTTCAGCTCGACTACGTTCTCGGAGAAGATCAGAATCGCCATAAAATCGGTGGTCAATTCACTTATCTAGCAGATGAGGCCATGATTTTCGGTCAACT
Organism: Bacteriovoracaceae bacterium; assembly: GCA_035306925.1. GTDB lineage: Bacteria > Bdellovibrionota > Bacteriovoracia > Bacteriovoracales > Bacteriovoracaceae > Peredibacter. The sequence continues at coordinate 2,299 of DATGND010000034.1, forward strand.
TCTTTATCAGTCAGATTATGTGAATATGAAAAAATCCCATAATCTCTGGGACATTCTTCTTGGCTATGATGAACAAATGAACAGTAAATGGCATTTAAGAATTGAAGGCGGTTATCAAAAACGCAACAGAATGCAACCGGAAGGCTTCAACTTAAATAATCGCTTCCTGCCAACGGAGTATTTTCTGGCGATAGCTAATAAGTACGAAATTCATCCGTTAGTTAACCTGTCTGGTACCATCATCACAGATATTAAGTCCGGCTTCACCTACTTAGTGGCCAAAAGCACTTTTAGTTTAAGTCATAATACAGAGGCCGAGCTTTTTGCCTTTTCGCCGATTTCTAAGGGCGAAGGAGAAGAGTTTCCAGTACAAAAACTGGTGACGACAGATGTGGGGCTGACCTTAAGGGCGTTCTTTTAAGTATTTAAGGAAAAAACACTCAATACAACTCCCCGCAGCATGGCCTTTTGAGACTAAACAATAAGTGATTACCCCTTCTTTTAGTCTCAAATCACAGCTATAAGAATTTCAAGAGGATTTTCTCTCTAATAATCCCCCTTCTCCTCTCTTGACAGGCTCCTCAATAACGCATAAAAATACCCATTCTATACATTACTCACCTAGGGCCAAAGAAGGGTCGAAAACCCCTCCCCGCCAGGTGGTTTTACCTATTAAGGAGTTCTCATGTACACTATCGTGGAAATCAAAGGTCACCAGTACAAGCTATCTGCAGGTGATATGATTGACGTTGAAAAAATTGATGCAGAAGTTGGCGCAACTGTAGATTTCGATCGCGTTCTTCTTGTTGGTGGCGACAAAACTGTTGTTGGTGCTCCAGTAGTTTCTGGTGCTAAAGTAACAGCTAAAGTTGTTAGACAAGGCCGTTCTCGTAAAATTATCGTTCTTAAGCGCAAGCCAGGTGCATACCGTAAGAAAAACGGTCACCGTCAGCACTACACTGGTCTATTAATTACTGAAGTAAATGATGGACAAGGTAATGTTGCAAAAGCTGAAGCTAAGGCGAAAAAATAATTTTAATTTTAATTTAGGAGACTATAAGTATGGCACATAAGAAATCGGGTGGTAGTACCTCTAACGGACGTGACTCTAACCCAAAAATGCGTGGTGTAAAAAAATACGGTGGCGAGCTTGTTAATACAGGAATGATTA
>DATGND010000035.1:0-4809 GCA_035306925.1 Bacteriovoracaceae bacterium
ATCCACGACATCACTGGCCCGATGAGCCCGCCAAGGCACTACCTATCCTCCTGAAAAGACAATTACCTTTAGAGTAACTTAATTTTGTCATGAAGAGCTTGGCCAAGATTTAAGAACTCAATGATTTAAATCGATAAGCTCAATATATGGGTCGGTATACAAAACCTACATTTATGGCTGCTGTGATCCTCATTTTCTTGGCGATCTACTTCCAGCAAAAAGAAAACAACACATCTGTTGTTGAAGCTCAATCATATACAAAAAGCAATTATCGACATCAAGTAAAAAAAGAAGGAAGAGCTCTTAATAAGTTTAGAAAACCATCGAGTTTTAAAATAGACAGAAGTGATGAGAGAAGCACGAGTACTGCTTCAAGTTCATCTTCATTTCAAGATGATAGTTATGAGCAAGCCTCCCCCTCTACAAAGCTTTTATCCCTATCAAATGATGAAAGTAATCTTCAGCTGGCAAGTCCCCCACAACCATTTTGGGATGATTGGGGACCGCTCCCTTCCAATACTTCAGGTACGCAAGCCGCCTCTTCTCAAAATAACAATGCTTATATAACTTCGGGAAATACCTCTTGGTATGGAGGTCCACAAGGAAGCAATCCCCCCTCATCCAAGAACAATACTTCTAATAAGAAAGAAGTGCCAAAACCAGTACCTAAAATTTTTGGAAGAGTCATTCCTCTTGAAGGACAAATCTCTTATCACCAAATTGAAATCATCAATAAGGCCTATGCTGGTATAAACTGTGTAGCCCCTAGAATTCAACTTTTTGACCTTAATGAAATGGTTGTTCTTATGGATAACCCTATAAAAGAAGAAGAGTTAAAAGATCAGGCAAGTTTTGAGATTAAAAACTTAGATGAATTAAAAATCGATACCAATAACCCGGCCCGCTATATGCTTCAAACAACGGGTTGTGATAAATACTTTCAAAGAATTATCACTTCATTTTTTGAGAGTCAGGATCTGACAATTGCAACTTCTCTTATCTCTAACATCATCTACACTGAATTTGATGGCATAATAAAAAATCCAGAAAAACTAGGTGATTTGTATAAGAAAGTGCAAGAAACGGCTCCAAACTATCAGCACCTGGATCAAGTCTATGAGGAAGTGATCAAGAACCCTACAACCTCTGACCTTTTTAAAGAAGTCACTTCTGGCTTACCTATTATTGTACTTGAGGACGCGCTCCCGAGGCTGCATTCCCTTAAGTATGTAACTCAACTCAAAGAACAAGACACCTACCATTACCGAATAGAAGCGAGCCATTGGAGTGAAAAGTATCCACTTTTTTATGAATGGAAAGTTGATGGACAGACAGTGTCTCATTCCCCTGTTTGGCAATATACCCCAACAAGCAACTCCCCAGCTGCCCAAGAAATTACTCTCTATGTAGGTAAAAAGCATGAGTTAAATGATGAAGTCGACCTCAGTGAACTTCATCACGAATTCAAATGGAATATTACCATTGAGAATAGTTTTCCAGCTCTCGCTCCTAGCTTAAAGTTAGCAAGTACTTCAATAAATCCTACTAATGATTCTCATATCGATCTTGAATTAATTTCTCCTGATGTTTGTGAAACCTTCTCACATTTTGCAATAAGCGAAGGAGTTATTAATCCGGCCATTCTAGATTTTAATTTAAATTGTTCTGATCCTCTTTATCCAATCAATATTGAACAAACAACTGATGGTGAAGTTACTTTCTATATCTGGTCAAAGGATATCGAAGATAGAATTTCTGACTCTCCGACCATTCTCACTGTTGTATTAGATAAGACAAATCCTGAAATAGAATTCTTAGGGCTTAAATCTTTTTATGACGCTGATACTTCCTTTAAGATCAGCTGGAGTTTAACAGAGGTCAATAGTGACCCTTCTCAAAATTTTATTCTCGAGTTTTTTAATGGGAATGACTGGATTGAAGTTTCTACAATACCGCTAACCCAAGGACCTCATCTCAACTCAGTTTTTAGTGCCAACGTAACATTTCCCAATTTAAACATCACCGGCGCAAAACTCAGATTAACTTATGAGGACCTGGCAACTAATAAAACAGTCCTGGAAAGCGATCCTTTCAATATCATTAGACCTTCCTTAGGTTCTGCCCCTTTAAGCATCAACTTTCCCGACACATATAATCTTTCAATAAGTAGCAAAGTTACCTTCGACTTTATTAATACGAGCCTAGTTGATTCAAAACTATGTCAAACAGTCTCTATTACAGGTCCACACGCTGCTGACTTTTCTATCACTGATAATGACTGCTCCTTTCAGTCTATTGAGGCCAATTCATCTTGTGCTATGGGAATAACGGTTACCCCATCTGCAAAAGGAATGAGAACGGCCGATATTAATCTCATTTGTGGTAATGAGTCCTACTCAACAGTTTTAACTGTCAATTCTCTTAATAATCCTCCGCAAGTAGCTTCAGGCATCACTCACACCATGAGGGATAATAATTCCTGGACTTTCTCCATTCCGTCAGGAAGTGATTTAGATAATGAACAAGAAGACCTTGTTTATAAAATTATTGAAGGTCCTTCTACAGGCACACTCTCTTCATGCCCATCAATCACAGATTTTAGTAGTGAGAGAAGCTGTACTTATACCTCTCCTGTTAACTTCGAAGGAGTGGTTAATATTAAATACATTATTAGCGATGGAAGCGATCAATCTCCCACAGAAGGACTCATAACCATCACTGTCAATGATCAGACTGCAACAGAACCCGACCTTAATCCTTTCAACTTTACAAATGGCGCTTACTTTATCGGTAACCTCCTAACATTCACATCTAATAGCTGTGATGATATTAGTGCTATTATTATTCAAGAATCCTCTACTCCTCCTCTTCCAAGTGATTCTTCATGGCAGAGTTGTGTAACCACCAATGGAGGAGTAAGTTTTAATCCTCAACTCGACTCACCAATAAAACAAGGAAACAGAACGATCTATGCCTTTGCTAAGGATGCGCAAAATAATATTTCCCCCTCAAAAAGTTTTAGTTTTACTTATGATAATAAACCACCGCTCATTGAGATCTCTGCTGTTCCTACACTTCCTTCTGCAGAAAACTATACTCTTTCATGGAAGTTAACAGAAGATCATGCAGATAATTCTCAAAACTTTATTATCGAATTTTATGACGGCTCTACTTGGAATCATCTTACTAATGTGTCCCTTACAAATGGGCCACATTTAAAGACAGAATTCACTTATCTGCACATGATTCCTGATTCCAATATAACGGGGGCCAAGTATCGAATCACCTACACAGATCTAGCGGGCCAAGAAACCATAGAGGAATCCAATTCCTTTAATATCGTAAAACCCGTTCTTGGTTCTAATCCTTCTACTTTAGATTTTGAAGATACTTTAAATTTAGCGAGTACCACTCTCGATTTTACTTTTACTAATTCAAGTGTAGTCGACTCAAAGGTTTGCTCTGCTCCAGTAATCAGCGGTCCCCATGCTAGCGACTTTTCCATTACTTTAGATTCCTGTACAAACGAGCGAATCACCGCCAACGGAAGCTGTTCAATGCAAGCTTCAGTAACCCCCTCAGCAAGAGGAGTAAGAAGTGCGACAATCCTTCTTGAATGCGGAGTTGATAGCTATTCCACAACATTGGCAGTTAACTCTCTTAATAATCCTCCCGTAGCTAGTGATCTTGCCCTTTATGTGAGGGATGACTCTGAAATTAGCTTTAATTTCCCTGCTGGTTCAGACCTGGATCATGACAGTACAGAGCTCACTTATATTATCACACAGGGCCCATCTCAAGGTGCTTTGATTAACTGCGAAGCCTCAAGTACTCCTTCGACAGATTCAAGCTGTACTTATACCTCGCCATTAAACCTTCATGGTCAAATCCAAATCAAATATAAATTAAGCGATGGAATTCATGAATCAAACGAAGCAACAATTACTGTTATTGTAGAGGACTTAACGCCTACCCAACCATCATTATCTCCAGTGAACTTTGTGGCCGGTAACTCAACCAATCTATCGGTTCTTACTCTGACTCCAACTTCATGTAATGATGTTGTAAAGGTGTTCATCCAAGAAGAAAGTACTGCTCCAACAGAAAGTAGCAGTGGCTGGCAGGACTGTAGTATAGGGCAAAACGTCACTTATGATCCAACCCTTTTAAATACTCAAGGGTACCGATCACTAAGAATCTATGGGATTGATCAAAATAACAATATTTCAGCTCCTCAGCTTATCAGTTTTATATATGACACTCTTCCTCCTCAGGTAAGTATTCAAAACATTCCTACTCTACCTAATGGAATCAGTTATCCTATAAAATGGACTCTGACGGAAGCGACAGTCTCTTCTACCTCTAAATTTCTTATCCAATACTCTCTTGATAATGGAGCGACCTGGACCTCTCAAGAGATGAATGTCGGACGTGATGGCCCTCATGATAGCTCATTATTTACTTACAACTGGAATGTTCCCAATGGTATCTATACACAAAGCTTATTCAAGGTGAGCTTAACGGATAATAACGGAATGACAGGGTCACACACTTCAAATGAATTCAGGATCCTTATTGACTTAACAGCACCTAATTTTACAGGAATGCGTATTAATGGTTCTACCACTCCACCTCCCACTCCACAGAAATATGTTTATATTTCTTTAGAGGCTATCGATAATGATACCAACATAACTCATTTCTGTTTTAAGAATGACTCTAATCCTCCCGCTGCTAATCATGAATGTTGGAAAGCAGTGGATGCTCCTCAACCTGGACTAACTCCAGCACCGACTCTAAACCTTAGTA
>DATGND010000036.1:0-12902 GCA_035306925.1 Bacteriovoracaceae bacterium
GGATTATGAAACTGAGTACCATCGTAATGATCACTTAGCTTATATTCCCCGAAAGCTTTAGTTGGCGGAATAATCATGAGTAAGAGTATAGCAAATATTCTTAACATGAATACTAGTGTGGTTGATGAGCATTTTCCATATGTGCAGGAACCATCTCCATTTCATGCCCATTCCACTTCATGACAATCTCTCCTTCCGGAAGACTTCCTTCTAAGATCATCTTAGATAATGGACGAGTAACAATTCGCTGGAACACACTATTTAAAGGTCTGGCTCCAAAGTTGAAGTCAAAACCTTGATTCTCTAGAGTTTCATAGGCACTCTGATCAAGTCTCAGCTGTACCTTTTTAGCTCTTAGACGTTCATTGAGTAACTTCACCTGCTTATCCACCAGCTCTTTCATAATTCCCTTATTCAGAGGATTATAGTTAAGAACCGCATCAATTCGTCCAAGAACCTCAGGCTTAAAGTCGCTCTTCGGATCCTTAGAGTTAGAAGTCATCATAATAATGGTATTCTTAAAATTAATTGTTCTACCTTTATTATCTGTCAGTCTACCATCATCAAGAATCTGTAGAAGAATATCCGCAAAGTCCGGATGGGCCTTTTCAATTTCATCAAAGAGAATCACAGAGTAAGGTTTTCTGCGTACCGCTTCTGTTAATACGCCTCCCTCTTCATACCCTACATAACCGGCAGGAGCACCGATCAGTTTTGCCACAGAGTGTTTTTCAGAAAACTCCGAGAGGTCAAGTCTGATCATGTTTTCTTCATTATCGAAAAGGTATTGAGTAAGAGCTTTTGCTGTTTCAGTTTTACCTACTCCTGTTGGCCCTAAGAGTAAGAAAGAGCCCATTGGACGAGACTCATCAGAAAGACCAGCATAACTTGCCAAAAGGGTTTCAGAAATCTCATGAATAGATTCATCCTGACCAAAGACTCTTGTCTTAAGAAAATCTTCAAGTTGCAAGATAGAATCTTGCTTTGACTTCAACATTTTCTCTACAGGAATTCCTGTCTGTCGGGCAATCACTTCAGCAATATGTTTTTTACCTAGAATCCAGTCGTGCTCAAAATTTTCAAGTTCTTTTTGAGTACTTGGAATCATCATGTACTTAATCTTTGAAGCCTCTTCATAGTTTTGATTTCTTTCAGCGGTTTCAAGCTCAAACTGTAAGCGATCCAATCTGTTTTTAATCTCTGCTACTTTCTTAAGGCTTGATACCTCTTTTTCCCAGGCAGCCTTACCTTCATTGAACTTCATTTCCAGATTTTTAATCTCTTCTTCTAATGCCTCATCTTTTTCCATCTGAGCGAGAATCTTCTTCGTGCGAAGTTCAGCTTGAAGTTCTACTAAAGAAGCAGGCATGGCCTCGGCAGAAAGCTTCAGAGCACTCGATGCTTCATCGAGAAGGTCAATCGCCTTATCTGGAAGATTTTTATCCGTGATGTATTGATCACTTAGAAGAACCGCATTGTAGATAGCATCATCTGAAATTTTAATTCCGTGATGAGCTTCCATCTTTTGACGTACTCCCATAAGAATTTCAACACTGTCTTCACGGCTTGGTTCATTCACTGGTACCGATCTAAACCTTCTCTCCAAGGCAGGGTCATTTAAAATATACTTCTGATATTCATCAGAAGTGGTCGCACCGATACAGTGAAGCTCTCCGCGTGCAAGGGCCGGTTTTAAAAGGTTGGCAGCATCCATCGCACCTTCAGTACGACCAGCTCCAACCAACTGGTGAATCTCATCAATAAAGAGAATGGCCTGTCCACTTTGAGACTTGATAAACTTTAATAGGTTCTGAATTCTTTCTTCAAAATCCCCTCTGTACTTGGTACCTGCCATCAGGCTCCCCATTTCCAGAGAATAAACAGTTTTCCCTTTTAAAACATCAGGTACTTCATCCTTAATAATTTTTTCTGCCAGACCTTCGACGATAGCTGTTTTACCAACACCCGCAGGTCCAACCAGTACAGGGTTATTCTTATTTCGACGGCCAAGAATCTCGATTACTGAGCGAATTTCTTTACTGCGTCCAATCACCGGATCCAGTCTTCCGGACTTGGCCATTTCATTTAAGTTAACCAGGAAAGAAGGTACTTCTACCTCTTCTTCGGCCGGTTGAGAAAACTTCTGGTAATCAACTTTTAAATTAGGAAAGAACTGAGGAAGAAAAAGTAAGAGATGTTTTTCCCCGACTTCCGGCTTACCTTGTCTCACAGCTTCACTAGAAGCAAGAGTCAACCATTCCGATAATTTTGAATTGGGACGAATAGATTCTATATTTATTTGTCCTGTCGTTCGAGGGAGTTTAGCAATGAGTTCTTGCACCTCTTCCAAGTTCTCTTTCATTGCTTTAGAAACATAGGAAGACTTATTTAGGATAAGCCCAAGTAGCAAGTGTTCGGGAAAGAGTTCCGTATTTTTATTTTTTAGAGCTTCAGAATGAGCTACATCCAACGCTCCGAGTACTACCTGATCAAATTTATTCATGAGATACCTCCCAATAAGTCCTTACATTATAGAAGATGGGTCTCAAATTGGGAGTGTCAAGGTTTGCTTATTACTTTTGTGTACTTAAAATAATTCGTCGTTTTCCTGTCGGAAGCTCTTTATCTATTTGATACTCAATAACTTCTCCGGCACAAAGGCTAGCAAGATACTTTTGCTGAGACTTATCAAGATTTCTTTTCATGACTTCTACATCATATAAACGATTCTGATCACAAATCACCCATTCAAAACTAAACTTTGTCTCACCTTTAACTTGAATGATTTTAGCGTTACTTGTTTTGAACATTCCTTTTGAAAAAACTTGAAAGGTCATGGCCATGAAGCGGCGATTGATACCTACTTTCTGGCCCACTCTTTCTAGTTCAGGAGTATGCACATGGTGAAGATACTGGTGACACCAGTTCTCTGTATTTTCCATCGGACAATGGTCATGAGTCGAGCAAGGATAGACTTGGTTCCATCCTCTCTCAATAAGGGTTTTTCTTATTCCCAGCATCTCTTTAAAAAATGCTTTCGTTCCTGGTTCTAAAAAGATGATGTGATCAGGATTTACTTTTTTTATGTAATCGAGAGTGATCTTAGAACCCATTTCATTAGCACTATGGCCAAAGAACATGACCCGAGGGCCTTGGTCATCTTGAGGAAAATCTTGAAGGAGATCTTCCGGGCCATAAAAACCATTCCACAATAAACGGGCCTGCTCTTTCATCTTTTGGCTGGTTTCTATTTGATAAACTTTTTTAGGTCCGGCCCACTGTCGAAAAGCTAAAGAAAAAGTTCCAGGCCCTGCTCCCATATCAATGAATACGGAGTTTTTGAGTTCTTCAATAAAACCAGCAGGAAGCCACTTCAAGACTCCAGAAAACTTGGGAATATTGGTCAGTACAAAATAAAGAGTATAAGCTGACACCAAACGATTATCGTGAAGATAGTCAGTAATACTCTCTCGTTCCGAAGTAAATTTGCGTGAAATTTCTGTAATCGAATCAAAGATTTCTTGCTCTGATTTAAATTGATACAACAAATAAGGAAGACAGTCTTTAAGTTCCATTTACTCTCTATCAATACGATCAGGGTAATCAGTGATGATGCCATCAACCCCTAATTCTTTAACTCTCTTCAAATCCTTTGGCGTATTAACGGTCCAAGGGATGACTTTCATTCCCAATCTTTGAAGTTCGGAAACTTTCTTTTTAGTTAAGTTTTTAAAGTGAGGAGAAAAAATAGCTGGTCGAAAGCCTAATTCAGAGATGACCTTGTTTGTCTTGAAGTTACCGCTCTTTAAAGCAACAAGAGTCACTTTCGGGTACTTTTGATGAACATACTTTAAAACTCTCCAGTCAAAACTTTGAATACTAAAGCGTGATTCTGGTAAGAGTTTTTTTATTTCAGTAATCACGAGATCAGAAAACTCTTTGTACTCAGGTTGATAACCATTCTTCTCATTCTCAGGAGAGGACTTGATTTCAATGTTATATAATATTTCTTTGTTCTGCTTTTCAATACTGGCCAGCACTTCTTCCAAGGTAGGCTTAATGGCCTTAACTTTTTTTTGTTCCGGAAAGTCTGGATGAACTAAGGATCCACAATCAAACTTTTTTATTTCCTGATAGGTCATCTGATAAATATTAAACTCTTTTCCTCTTATTCTTTTACCTGCAGGATCAAGACAAATGACTTTGTTCATCCAGGGTTCATGACTAAGAATCACCTTATGATCTTTGGTCACGACCACATCAAATTCTAAGGTCTTAATAGGATATTTCAGAGCAACTTCCATCGCCCCTAAGGTATTCTCAGGATAAAGACCTCGGGCCCCTCGATGACCTTGCCAATCGAAAGCATAAGAAACATTAAAAAGAAAAAAGAAGACTAATAAAACGTTCATTACCTGCAACGATAATCTTTTTTTACCTCATCTTCAATCTCTATACAGTGTGAAGATCCACGCTTAACGCTATTTTTAATACGATCAAAAAGCTGCATGCAATGATTAGGATCCATCAGGACAACCGAGGCTTCCTCAAATTCACCGAACCACATCCCTTGGATAAAACTCTGACAATCCAGAGTAACTTTCTCTGAAACACTTTGGGTAAAGAGAACAATGCTTCGATCCATATCCCTATTTTTTCTCCAATCATCGACTTTAACCACAAAAGCAAAGGATGAAGACACAAATAGAGTTGTCAGTAGTGCGAGAATCCATCTCATCATTTTTCTCCAATTTAAGGGATATATACCCTTCTCGTCAGAAACTCATGACTACTGAAAGAATGAAAATGTTGGAGGAAAAAAAGGCCCCTTTAAAAGGGGCCTATGAGAAATTATCTCTTTAGAGAATTAGAAGTATCACCAGTGTAGATTTGGCGAGGACGACAGATTTTGAAACCATCTTGCTCAACCATCTCTTTCCATTGTGCCATCCAGCCTGGAAGACGGCCAATAGCAAACATTACAGTGAACATATTCGTAGGAATTCCTAGAGCACGGTAAATAATACCAGAGTAGAAGTCTACGTTTGGATAAAGTTTACGAGTTACGAAGTACTCATCTTTAAGAGCTACTTCTTCAAGCCCTTTAGCAATATCAAGAAGAGGATCTTTTACACCAAGAGTGTTTAGAACTGTATCACAAGCTTTCTTGATGATTTTTGCACGAGGGTCAAAGTTTTTATACACACGGTGACCAAATCCCATTAGACGGCTGGAAGAATTCTTATCCTTAACTTCAGCAAGGAATTGGTTGTAGTCTTTACCAGAATTTTTAATGTCCTCAAGCATTTCAAGCACGGCCTGGTTAGCACCACCGTGAAGAGGTCCCCAAAGAGCATCAACACCTGCAGAGATAGTCGCGAAGATGTTTGCTTTAGAAGATCCAACCATACGAACAGAAGATGTCGAACAGTTTTGTTCGTGATCAACGTGAAGAATTAGGAGAACGTCTAAAGCTTTTGCTACATCTTTAGAAACGTTTTTATCACCAGTCATCATGTAGATAAAGTCTGAGCAGTAATCAAGAGACTTATCTGACTTAACAAACTCTTTACCTTGAGAGTGACGGTAAGCATAGGCTGAAACGATTTTGATTTGTCCAATGAGCTGAGCAAAAGCTTCATCTTTTTGAGCAGGTGTTAAGTCTTGGGCGCAAAGATCGTGGTAAAAAGCAGAAAGCGAAACAATGTTAGCTGAAAGAACCGCCATTGGGTGAGCATCTTTAGGGAATGCTTTGATTTGAGTCTTAATTCCTTCAGGAACATCATCATAAGAAGCAACACGTGCTTCAAAAGCCTTTAATTCATCAGCACTAGGAAGCTTTCCGTAATTTACAAGATAAGCCGTTTCAAGAAATGTAGATTTTTCAGCTAACTCCTCAATTGGATATCCACGGTACTTAAGAATTCCTTTCTCACCATCAAGGAAAGTGATGGCAGAAGTACAAGCACCTGTGTTCATATAACCGGAATCAAGCGTTACATAACCCGTTTGGGCACGAAGTTTGGTAATATCGATGGCCTTTTCATTTTCTGAGCCAGTGATAACAGGAAGTTCGTAAGTGTTCTCGCCGAGAACGAGTTTAGCCTTTTCAGACATAAATACTCCTTAAGATTGAAAAAAATATGAGTCATTTCAGACGGATAAGTGGGCCTATCCTACCCCAATTTGCACTAAGTTGTCTAAATATCTTGAATTGTTTTTCTCATCGGCTTCTGGTGCCAAAAAGTGAGAAGTAGTGTCACAAAAGCCCCAAATTTTTTTCAAGGTATCAAAATGACACTCTTTTTTCTGAGGGCCTCAATCCCATGCGCTCTGCATCTTGTCCTTTAAAATACGACATTAATCAATTTTTTTTTGAAGCTGGCCCGTTTATTGCGAGTCAAACACTCAATATTTCAAACAGGAAGTTTGTGCTAACGATTAAAGGAGACTCATTGTCATGAGAAGAAACTTTTCCCTTGCTGTCCTTTTCATTGCCTCACTTTTTATTTTATCCGCTCAAGCGGCCTTCGAATTCATAAGATAAATTTTAGATAAGGACCCTAGACACCAAGTACTGATTAATGGTTTAACAGCCCACCAATAGGAAACATTCCAGGAGAAGTAAAATGACCAGAAACCTCTCACTATTGACGATCTTGAGCGCTCTCTTGATCTCTTTCAGTGCATTCGCTCAGAGAACAACTGTAATCAATGAGCGTATTCAAACAACCTATCGTGCAAACTACCACATCAATGTTGCTCAATGGCTTCGCGTTCATCCAGCAGATATTTACCAAACAGAGATCAGAAACCTCTCTATTAGAGGGATGAGCTTTGCTATGAATGCAGGGGTACTGGAAGTCACTGCTTCTGGCCGTCTCATTTCACGTCTGGCCTTTGGAACAGTTCCAACTCAAATACCTATTCATTTCCCACTTGGAACAAGAGTAGGAGATGTTAATATTCGTGTTCTTGGAGAAGTCCATGTAGAAAGCGTTTCCGCAACAGTTGTTGAGCGTCGTTTCTACCCAGCTCCGACTCCAGTTCCTCCAAGATATCCGGCACCAATTCCACCGCGTCCGGTACCACCTAGACATGAACCGGCCCCTCGTCCGAGACCACCAAGACACGAGCCAGCTCCGCGTCCAAGACCACCTAGACACGAGCCAGCTCCGCGCCCAACTCCTCCAAGACATGTGCCAGCTCCGCGTCCTACTCCACCGAGAGGACCACGTAGATAGTATTTAAATGAAGGCCCTCTTAAGAGGGCCTTTTTGTTTCTCCTTGTTTACAAAATAGACCCATCTAGGCAGTATGAAGAAAAAGGTTTCTTCTATGCAATGGGATAATCCAGTCATCATAACCACTCTTAAAAAACGCTATAAACGTTTTCTTGCTGACGTCATCATTGATGATGAAGTTCAAGTGGCCCATGTTCCTAACACTGGAAGCATGTCTTCTTGTTGGGACGCTGATTGGAAATGCCTTGTCACCGAATCTTCTAACCCTGCTAGAAAGCTTAAATTCACTCTGGAAATGACCCATAATGGTCTTTCATGGATTGGAGTTAACACCGCTAATGCCAATAAGCTGGTTAAAAAATGGCTCCATGCAGGTAAGCTTGAACCGTTTTTAGGCTATCAAACTATTACTCCGGAAAAAAAAGTCGGTGCTTCTCGTGTTGATTTCTTTTTGCAAAATCATCCCAAGCTAAACGACTGCTATATCGAAGTAAAAAACGTCACTCTCAAACTCGATGGGAAGGCCCAATTCCCTGATGCTGTTTCCGAAAGAGGGCAAAAACATCTCAGAGAACTGTTAGATCTTAAAAAAGCAGGATTCCGCAGCGCTATGGTCTATGTTGTTCAAAGACAGGATGTTGAAACATTCACTCCTGCTAAGTCCATTGATCCTAAGTATGCTTCTCTTCTTCAGGAAGCTTATGATGGAGGAGTTGAGATTTATGTTTATCAATGCGAGCTTGATGAGACCGGCATTCACTTCTTAAGGGAACTTCCTTTTTCTCTATGAACTTTGAATATAATATCATAAATGATCAGCTCTACCTTGCTCCCTCTCAATCGATAGGTGATTTCACTTTTCTAGGCTTGAGTTTTAAAAAGTCACAAAGAAAAGAGCTCAAACATATCTCACAAATTCTTAAAGAACTTAATGAGGACCTGGCCTTACAGCTTCTGGAAGTTGAGGCCAGCCGCTATCCAAATTCATCACTTTATGATGAACTTCATCAATTAAATGCCGACTTCACTATTCACCCAGAAGAAGAACTTATCTTCTTTGGAGGAAGTTTTAATCCATGGCATTCAGGACATTCGGCTTGCTTGAATTTACTCGGTAATAAAAAGTGCCTTGTTCTTCCTGATCGCAATCCCTTCAAAGAAATACATGCCACCCCCCCTCTTGAAACTTATCAAGAGATCATCTCCCATCTGGATTTGAATCATCATTACCTTAATCCTGAGTTCATTCTCAAAAATGAGAAAAACCCTACTTACAATTGGATTGAAAGAACTCATCAACGCTCTCCTCAGACAAAGCTTGGGCTTTTAATGGGAATGGATAGCCTTGAAAGTATTGAGAGCTGGCATAGGGCCGATGAACTCTTAAAGCTTTTAGATTCCATTTATGTGGTTTCTAGAATGGAGAATGAAGAAATACGAGAGGATCTCAAGAACAGATTAAAAAAATTTGAAAATCTTAAACTCTACTATTTGGGACATCACCCTTTTGAGTCTTTATCTTCAACTAAAATAAGAAGTCAAAATAAATAAGGGGCCCTAAGGCCCCCATATTTTAGTAACAAGTCCAGTAACAGTAATCGTAGCAAGTATAACCGTAGTAGTAGTCATTGTAGCAAGTCCAATCACATACATAGATGTCTGTACAGTAGTATGAACCACCACCACTAGATGAACCACCGCCGCCACCAGCAGCAACTGCGATACCTACAACAATAAGAAGTACACCTACTCCAATCCAGATTCCTGCATCAGAGTTCCAGCTAGCACCTGTTGAGTAACCTTTCTTTACGATATCAACAAGATATTCAGAAGCTTGTTCAGCATTCATCTTGTTAATTGAAATCATCGTGAAAGCAGTTTCAAGCTCAGCTGCTAATTTCTTATTCTTAACTTCAGACTTAGCGAATTCAATCAATTCTTGGTTAGAAAGTCCCATGGCCTGAAGGTCAGAGATTTTGCTTCTAAAAGACTTCATTTGCTCCATATAGAAGTCTTTATCTTTTTGATCCCATTCTACAGTTAGAGCATAGTTAAGCTCATCAAATGCAGCTTTAAGACCATTTTGTGTAGTAGCTTGAGCAGACACTGTAAACAATGCGCAAACAAGCATAAGTGACATCATTCTTTTAAACACGGTTGCCTCCTGGGAAATGATTATCCGTTCTTTATCAATTGCCGATTAATTCAGACAAGTTTTTAATTCTAAAATTTATCTATACTTAGAGCTTTTTGTTATTCAAAAGCTTAAGTATTTGAATTCTCTTATTAAAAGGCTCATCACAGGATCTTCTACAAGTCGTTAAAAGTCCTTCTACTAGCTGCCCCCTGATTGTAGAGTCCGTGGTAATCTCTTCACGTAACTCATACATAAAGGCTTCCTGGTTCTTACCTACAACTTCCCCTACTTGCCACAGAAGTCCAAAAACAAAGTCAGTGTTGGCCCATTCATTAGTTTCAAACTGCATACGATACTCCGTTTTTTTCAGAGCATCTTTTCCGTTGAAGGTATTATATTTTTTTATTTTCTTAGCGAGTGTTGGAGAGCTGGCAATTTTACCGGCAAAATAATCGGCCATCCCTTCGATGATAGGTGTTGAATGAGTGAGTTCCAGATAATCAGAAAGCGCTACGTGAGCATACTCATGATAAATAATTTCTGGAACAAGGGCCGAATCAAGCCAATACCATTTGCGAGTAAAAACATAATTCACAGTATCTTGGGAACGATACGCAAGCTCTAAAAAGAGAGTCGCTCCAACAGTGCGAAGAGCACTATCTGTATCAAGCACATAATTATCAGTCGTCCAAGTAAGAATAAGCTGGCTTAAAAAACGCTGAAAAGTCTGCATATGAACTTGTTCACGAAAGCGTCTTAGAATACCTTCAAATTCGTGTTCCTGATTTTTTATATCTAAGCTCGACAGATGCACTTTTTTACTTGGGCGAAACCAAATTTCTTTTCCCCAAGGCTGAATATTTCTTGAAGCAAGACCCTTTCCGGCAGGAATAGTAAGAGCATTATTAAACTGCGGCTCATAATTATCATGAGCAAAATGCCCTAATTCTGAAAACTGATTAGTGAGCTCCAGTCGCACTACTATTTTTTCTAAACTCTCCACATAATCAGAACTAAGCTTGTTAACAAAATAATTTCTGGCAAGTGTAAGATGATGATAAGTTGTTGCCGCTTTTAAAACTAAATCCTCATTGGCATCAAATGGAAGAGCTTCATCACTCTTCCCTAGAACAATCTTAAAGTATCTTCCATCAAAAGAATCACTGCTTTCCAGATCCTCAAGTTTTACTTTTTTAAATACTTGCTTGTTGTTCTCACTTCGCTCTACTACTCGGAAAACTTGTGCCCAAGTTGAAAATGATAGTGATAGTAAAAGTATAAAAGATAGAGTTTTCATTAGAATAAACTCCCGTCGTCAATTCCATTATCCTGGTCACCCATCGTTGCTTCGATCGCTACCAGAGCAAGAACTGGAATAAAACCATATGGAGGAGGTATCATGATGGTTGCTACAGAACCAAAGGACCTTACCCAAAAAGCCGCTTTATCCCACCACGTTTTCTTAGGATTCCAGATTTCCTCCAAACTTCCTAATTCATTTAACTCTGAACCTGCCACAAGTCCTAACTCAAAAGATGCAGCAATGAGATCCATATAAGAAGGAGCGCGACCTCTAAATTGAGTATTCAGAGCAAGCTGACTCATTTCTTTTCGTAAAATTTTAAGAGCAAAACGGAAGCGTTCCATGGGTTCAAGAGGAATGACTTCGATCTCACCATCCTGGTCATAAACCCAGATTTCAATACGATCACTTTCAAGGCGAGTCCGAAGTTTTTTAATTAAATTACCCATTAGAATAATTTGAAGATCTGAATACTGAGCAAGAAGTTGCTGTCTGTGAGTTAAATTAACAGAATTCGCTTTGGTAACAAAATCGCTATATTCATTTTCAAATGGCAGAGGATACTGAACACGAAGATTTTGAATCTTTCGGTAGTAATCCTTCAGAGAGACTGACTTATAATGAAGATTAGCTAAACGGGCCCTCTCTAGAAGGTTATACACCTCATCACTAATTACTCTTCTTTCATTGGCCTCTAGATAAAGATTTTTCAAATCATTCTGAGAAAGAGAAACAATCTTATTCATATCATTATGAAAGAGCCTATAAGCATCATCATAACAATTATGACCAAGATACTTGGAGGTAAATTCCTTCATCAGAGCATATAAAGATTCTCTCTGAATGTAAGTTCCTGGCAAAAAGCGATGTGAGTAATCTCTATCATTATTAAAAATGGTTTTCGTCGTTGTTTTGTAGGCATTAAGAAGAATCTGGACAACAACATCATCAATCAGATTCTGACTTCTTAAATAATAAATGGATCCTTCATATTGGGATTTGGAAACCTTCTTCTGGCCTAATCCTTTAATAAAAGTTTCATTAAGGTTATAGGCACAAACATTCCTTTCATTCTGTTCATTCAGGGCCGTTTTATAAGAGTTAACGATAACATTGGATTTAATTTTTTTAAGAGTTGAATTGATTTTTTTGTTATTGGATTTGGTATCGTAAAGACTCACTCCTTCCCGATCATTTGTAAAATCGAGAGTGCCATCGGCCCAAACGAAGGCTGCCTGCAAAAAAAGGAAAAGAGTTAATAGAAATAACCTAAAAATCATGAAGACCCTTTATTTTTGGGTATCTTAGAGGATTTATTCGTCTGATGGGGAAAATGAGAAAAGATTACAGAGGTGGCAGCGACAAGGAATTTGGGATTTTCAGTAGGTTAAAGCTAAAAAAATAAGAAAGGCATGATGCCTTTCTTATTTTTTTTCTTTATTAGTGATTAAGGAGATATTTTCTAATTTCTTTGCAGAAAGATAATCCAGAACCTTTACCAGACGTTCATAGCGAACATTACCATCAACTCTTAGGTTAATCAGAGTTTCAGGTTTTGATCCTTCAAGGGATTGAGGAAGATCATCCAAAGTTGTTTTCTTACCGTTAAAGGCGACTTCTTCATCAGTCAGCTCGATAGTAATTTCTTCAAGTTTTTTATCTTCACTTCCCTGCCCCTCTTCGGTTTTAGGTAGTTGAAGAAGCAAGGCCACTTCTTCTTTTTTAAAGACGGAAGTTACAAGGAAGAAAATAAGGAGGAGGAACACCACATCGATTAGAGGTGTAAGGTCCATCGCAAGCTGATCGCGTTTTCTTCTTGCCATAATTACTCTCCAGAAAGCTTAGGTGCTATCTTTTGCTCCATCTGGATTTCAAAATCATCAAGCTTTCCTGATAGATAGTTGTGGGCCACAAAATGAGGGATGGCCACCACTAGCCCTACAATTGTTGTAATAAGAGCAAATGAAATTCCTGAAGCGAATTGCCCTGGGTCACTTAGACCCTTCTGAGAAATAACCTGGAAAGCTTCATAGATACCGATAACTGTTCCAAGTAACCCAAGAAGAGGTGCTGTAGTAGCAATGACTTTAATAGTATTCATGCCAAATTCAAGCTCATGGACTTTTTGGAACACTCCATCTTTTACCAAATCAAGATGAGACATCAGATCTTTACCAGGAAACTTTGATCTCAATGAGCTTGCTAATTCATTGGTATT
>DATGND010000037.1:0-9842 GCA_035306925.1 Bacteriovoracaceae bacterium
ATGAAGTTCCCTTTCTGATCAGGCATAGAGCGCGCAATGGCTGAACGAATATTTATACCGGAATTATTGATAGTTTTAGAAATCTTAGAAAGAATTCCCGGCTTATCATGAGTGGTCACTTTAATATTCACAGGGTGAGAGAATGTGTAATTAGAATTCCATTCGACATTCACATGTCTCGCCTTCTCTATATCAAGAATTCGGTTACAACCAACAGCATGAACGGTAATTCCACGTCCTCTGGTAATAACACCAGTAATAGGGTCTCCTGGAATTGGGTTACAGCAGCGGCCCATTTTCACCATAATATCATCAAGGCCATCTACAATAACTGCATTGTCTGAGCTTGAAGATTTACGAGCTGCTTTAGCAACTTTCTTAATAAAGCTTTCTCTCTCATCTTCAATCACAGTATCCTCAGTAATATGAACAGAAGGTAGCTGTGTGAGAATATCTTTCAGAGAGATATGTCCTGAACCGAGGTTAACGTAGAGCTCTTCAAGGCTCTTATAGTGAAGCTTATCAAGGACTTGTTTGAATTCACCCTTTTTATCTAATTGCTTAATAGATACGTCGAACTTCTTTAGGGCCTTCTCAAGAATCTCCTCGCCGATTTCACGGTGATGATCTCTTTCGACCTTCATCAGATATTGCTTGATTTTAGTGATGGCACGAGAAGTTTTACAAATCTTTAACCAGTCTTTGGATGGCGTTTGAGTTTTAGAAGTAAGGATCTCAACCGTATCACCAGATTTAAGTCGATACTTTAAGGGAACCATCTTCCCATTAACTTTAGCTCCTACTGTTCTGTTCCCAATCTCGGTATGAACAGCGTAAGCAAAATCCAACGGAGTTGCTCCATAGCGAAGTTCTTTTACATCACCATTAGGGGTGAAGATAAAAACCCCTCCTACGTCCAAATCATTTTTAACAACGTCCATGAATTCCGAAGAACTTTGAACGTTCTGGTTAAACTCCATGAGTTCTTCAACCCATTTAAGCTTATTGAAGTCTCCGGAAGTTTTACTGCGCTCTTTATATTTCCAGTGTGCAGCTACCCCTCGTTCGGCTACTTCGTGCATTTCAAAAGTACGGATTTGAATTTCAATTCGCTCGGCCTTAGGCCCAATAACTGTGGTGTGAAGAGACTGATAGTTATTAACTTTAGGAATAGCAATGTAATCCTTAAAGCGACCAGGAACAGGAGTAAAAGCAGAGTGAATGATCCCCAACACTTTATAACACTCAGTAATGTTATTTACTAAAATCCTAAAAGCGAGAAGGTCCTGGATCTGTTCAAAATCCACGTTTCTATGCTGCATCTTTTTATAGATGGAATAGAAATGCTTAGGACGGCCAGCAACCTCTCCTTGAACAGAGTACTCAAGAAGCTTTTCCTGAATCAACTGTATGGTTTCTTGAATATAGGACTCGCGCTCACGGCGCTTCATTGCGATTTTTTCAGCTAGACGATAGTAAATGTCAGGATGAATATAGCGCAGACAAAGATCTTCAAGCTCTCCTTTAACGGAGTTAATCCCTAGTCGGCTGGCAAGAGGAACATAAATATCCAGTGTCTCCTGGGCCTTAGCCTTCTGCTTTTCAATCGTCATATATTGAAGCGTACGCATATTATGCATACGATCCGCTAACTTCACGATAATCACGCGAAGATCCTGTGCCATGGCCACAACCATCTTACGAAAGTTTTCTGCCTGGGACTCTTCTTTGGTTTTGAACTTAATTTTTGAAATTTTAGTACAGCCTACAACAATTTGGGCCACACTTTGACCGAACATCTCAGAGATGGTCTCTGGATTCACGTCACAATCTTCAACCACATCGTGAAGAAGACCGGCCATAATGGAGTCCATATCCATCTTTAACTTTACTAGTGTAGCGGCTACATTTAAGGGATGGATAATGTATGGTTCACCAGAAGAACGTTTAACACCAGCATGCATCTTCTCTGCAAAGTCATAGCATTTTCGAAGAAGCACTAGGTCTGCTTCAGGGTTAATGGCTTCAACTCTTTTTAAGAGCTCTTCAATCGTTAATCCTGCTTCATGTGAAAAATCAATTCTTTCTGAATACATTAGTTTTTTATTATCCCTTCAACAATACTACGTAGCTTCTGATAAGCACCTTGCACATCATCGTTCATGATTAAAAAATCATAGTCATTTTTTCTTACGAGTTCTTTTCTCGCATTTTCAATTCTTTCTAAAATCACTTTATCGGTATCAGTTCCCCGAGACCTGAGCCTCTTTTCAAGTTCTTCTACCGAAGGAGGTTCTATGAAAATAACCTGTGCTTTGTCTTGGTAGATGCGTTTCATGGCATCTGCCCCCTGGACATCCAGGTCAAATAACAGGACTTTTCCCATCGCTAGACCTTGGTCTACGAAGATTTTGGATGTCCCATAGTAATTTGAATGGACCATCGCCCACTCAATGAATAAATTCCGATCGATTTGCTCTTTAAACTTCTCCACGGAAAGGAAATGATATTCCCTGCCATGAACCTCTCCTGGTCTTTGTGGTCTGGTGGTACAGGAAACTGACCACTCCAAAAAAGGCATATCTTCTTTAAGTTGATTAATAAGAGTGGATTTACCTGTACCGGAAGGTGCGCAAATAACAATTAATTTCCCTGTCATAGTTATTCCAAATTTAGTGCTTGTTCGCGGATCTTTTCCAGCTGAACTTTCATTTCTACTACATGTGAGCTGATTTCTGACTGAGCAGATTTAGATCCCAGTGTGTTTGTTTCACGCCCCAACTCCTGAAGAAGGAAATCAATTTGGCGTCCAATCTCACCATTGGAATTAAGGATACTGCGAAGTTTAGCAATATGGATCTTAGCTCTTGTTATTTCTTCATCAACATCTAACTTTTCTAGATAGTAAATAATCTCCTGCATGAAGCGGGACTCATCAATCTTAATATCCTTTAACTTCTCTTCGAATTTTTGCTGTAATTTTTCTCTTAGAATTTCAGGATAAAGATTTTTAAGTTCTTCTACTTTAGTAAGGTGATTCTCATAAATATTGAGATGTTCCTGAAGCTTGGCGACCAGTTTCTCTCCTTCTTTTTGACGAGAAGCTTTAAGAGCAACGATCGCTTCATTCACAGAGCCCTCTAGCAAAGAAAGCAGTTCGGCTTCTTTTTGAGAGTCATCTTCAGCAAGATAAAAATCTGACCTTAAAAAATCCGTAGGAGCTATCTTCAAGGCGAATCCTGTTTCTTTAAGAACAGGACCAAGAAGATCAATATAGGCCTTCACTTTTGCCGTATCGACTTGGAACTCGATTTGTGAATTATCAGTTTTTTTATAAACAATACTGATATCAAAACTTCCACGCTTAAAGTGTTCGTCTAAAAGAGCACGAAGTTCTAACTCTTTTGAGTTAAAGATATTGCTCATTCTAAACTTATAATCCTTAAAGCGATTATTTACAGTTTTAATCTCCGTGGTGATGGTATAACTCTCACCAACTGATTCTCCCTTACCAAATCCTGTCATCGAATAAACGGCCATACTTCCTCTTACTCGCTCTGATCTTCAATTAAAGTAATATTTCCCATTTGACGGAACTTCTCAAAACGGGCGTTAAGAATTTGTTCCACAGGAGTTTTCTGCAATTCACTGAGAGCAGAAATAATTGCTTCCTTAACATTTTGGACAGCCTTGTCTGGATGTCTATGAGCGCCACCGGCAGGCTCAGCAATAATATCATCAATCACCCGAAGCTCTTTCGCCTTATTAGGTGAGAGTTGAAGTGAATTAGCAGCAGTTTCAGCCATTTTAGGATCTGACCAAAGAATAGAAGCACATGACTCAGGAGAAATCACAGAGTAGACAGAGTACTCCATCATGAAAACTTTATCTGCAACAGCTATACCTAAAGCTCCACCAGAACCACCTTCCCCAATAACGATGGAAATGATTGGTGATTTAATTTTAAACATCTCTTCGAGGTTTTCTGCAATGGCCAGTGCCTGACCGCGCTCTTCTGCCCCAATCCCTGGATATGCTCCTGGAGTATCAACAAAAGTCACAACAGGAATCCCGAATTGAGAAGCAAGTTGCATCACGCGCAGAGCTTTACGATAACCTTCTGGATTGGCCATCCCAAAGTTACGAAGAATTTTCTCAGAAGTCTTACGACCTTTTTCAATTCCCAGTACCGCAACTTTTTGTCCATCGATGTAACCAAATCCAGTAATCATAGAAGGATCATCAGAATAACGACGATCACCATGAATCTCATGAAAGTCAGTAACAATGTTTTGGATATAATCAATAGCATGAGGACGTTGTGGATGACGGGAAAGCTGAGTTCTTTGCCATGGAGTCAGCTTCTTATAAATCTCTTCAAGCATCTTATCCACTTTGGCCTGTAGGGCATCAATCTCATGGCTGATGTCAATACTTGGGCCAGTGGAACTACGAAGCTCTCTGATTTGATTTTCTAATTCGGTTACGGGACGATCAAACTCTAAAATAATATCCATTTTAACCCCTCTACAGTGGTTACTAAAAATTCAATTTGTAGGGAGTTAAATTACCTTGATTGAGAGCAAAATGCACGTATTTCTAACTTAAGAGGATGGATTACTCCCACCCTCCTACTTTACCTGACTCAAAATAGATATATTTGGGACTACCTTGCTCAGCGTAAAGCCATCTTTCATTCTCAAAGCTGGGATTTCCTGCAATATCAACTCGTTGAGGACGCCCTAGAACCGAAAGAACATCAGTCTTACTCATCCCAAGAGTCACTTGAAAAGTGGAAAGGCCAGAAGAAATAAGCCCTCGAGATTCAAGGTAAGAATAACGTTCATGATAAGGTAATTTTAGATAGTAAATTCTTTCAGAAATAGTCGTAAAATGATGTGAGTATTTCTCATAAGTAGCAAAGGCTTCTTTAGACTGGATCGATTCTAGCTCTGCCAGTTCCCACTTGAGGGCCTGCTCTAGCTCGTACTCTTGGCTTTCTTCAGTGCTGGCCGGAGTTCGCAGCCTTCTTACTTCTTCAGAATACCCCCAGCTTCCTGTATCTCCCATTACGATTGGGAAATCACGGTGTGGTTCTAAAAATCCTCTATCATCTCTGCTCATCTGCGCAAAGTGAGTCCTTTGTTCTGGAAAATAAGCACAACTGGTTAAAAAAACTAATAAAAAGAGTAACTTCATTCCTTTTCCTCTCTCTCAGGTCACTTTCCTTATCGGAAAAGTGCTCTGGGCCTTAAGAGGTTTAAACTTGAGTGGAAAAGTTTACCTAAACTTCCCTTCCTCTAAGCCGATAAGTTTTCTATGAACTTCTTGAACTTACTGGAAGAAAAAGTGAATCAGGCGTTATGGAGGCTAATCTACTTCATCGGTTCTCGCTTACCTTCACCAGTAGTGTCCGCTTTTTATTACCTCAGAAGAAAATTTAAGCATGGCCTTATATGGATCAAGATTTTTCCCTGGATTCTTTTAAAACAAAAAAACAAGGCCCAAAAGTGTATTCAAGATATTATTTCCGAAATTGACTTTAAGACAGCACTTGGTGCCGTTGAGAGTAAGTTTAAAGTCAAAATATCTCACCAAAAAATTCTTATTAATTTGCATCGATACTTTCTAATTCTGTGCCATCTTACTAAAAGACCTTTTAGAGACTTTACTCCTCAGCAAACTCTCGCCTTGATTATGTTCACCGTCTCTTCTTTTGCTGCAGGTTTTTTGATACTTTTACAAACACAAAGGATCTATAAAGAAGAAACCAAGCATCTTCGCAAGCCGGCTTCCGTTGAAGTCATAGAATATGATCGTCCTGCTTATTACAAAGAAGAATTCAGACACGTACAAATCAATGGTGTTCGCATCCCTGTTTACTATCCACAGATTAATGAGCTTCAAACAGTGACGATTGACTTTAACGTAACCCTTGGCAATCGTATCGGTAGAGCATTTATTGAGCGAAGAGAGTTCGCCATCAGAGATCATCTTGTGCAAACTCTTGAACCGACTCTTGCTCAATACTCCCTGGATGAAGAAGGGAAACTCATTATAAAAGAAAAGATTGCCTCTGAAATCCAAGAATACCTCGACCTCAACGAGATCGACAGTGAAGTAAAAGATGTAACTCTCATCTACATCCTCGCTAACTAGCTTTCTTAATAAGAGACTTTAAAGTCTTCTCTGTGATTAATAATTTCCTAGCCGCTAAAGAGTAGTTCCCTTGAAAGTGACTCAATACTTTAGAAGCATATTCCCTTTTGGACTCCTCTAAACTTTTAAATTTATGATCAATTGAGATGAGGTCCGAACTCTGAGTGATAAGTTCTTCATCACAAAAATCAAAATCGAGTCTACGCCCATTGGTGAAAACCCTTTTCTTATCTAAGTGTCCATAGAGTTGGCGATAGTTTCCTGGCCAGGACAAAGTCAGATAAAAATCTCTTAATCTTTGAGTCATCGATAAGTTATTCTCGATACAAAAAGAATCGAGAGCCTTATCAATTTTAGCGACACAGTCTCTTAATGGTACCAAGTTAATTGAATGACCTGACTTTAATCGGTAATAAAAGTCTCTTCGAAACTCACCTTTCTCAACTAATTTTTCCAGGGGTCTTCCTGAAGCAAAAATAAGACGAGCATTGCTTTTTTCTTCCTTGTTTTCACCTACTGGTCGATAAACCTGATCATCAAGAAAACATAAAAGTTTTGTTTGAATTTCTAAAGGAAGAGAATCTATCTCATCCAGAAAAAGAGTTCCCCAGTTGGCCTGCTTAAAAGCTCCTATTTTGTCACAGATAGCTCCTGTAAAAGAACCTTTCTTATGTCCAAATAGCTCTGATTCAATGAGAGACGGATTGAAGGAAGAAAGGTTAACACTAATAAACGGGCCACTTTTTAGAGTAGCATCATGAATTTTTCTGGCAAGTCTTGTCTTACCTGTTCCTGTTTCTCCTGTGATGAGGACTCGCAAGTCAGATTTTATAATCATAGGATCGATGGTGAACTCGTCATCCTCAATGAGAAGAGAGTTGTTAAAAGAAAACTTAGCTTCCAGCATATTCACTTGATCTCCTTTAAAAATATAAGCATCAAGTGCCCAAACGCCATTTAATAGGAATGGTGGTCCGGCAATAACTTTTAAGCGATACGTTTTCTCTTCTGCGGTTAAGCGATAATGAGCATGTGAATTCAGATGGCTGGGTACAATAATTCGGTTTAAAGACTCTTTTTCATTCGGATTGGATAATAAATCGATCTGAGTTCCCTTCAAGATCACCTTTCTCTTACGTCCATAGAGAGGATTAATTTCAATATTATCACCTACCTTGACCGCCTGAAATTCTTTTTCCTTGTTAAAAATCTTCTCGTTCATTAGCTTCCCTTTTTTAAAAGACCAAGAACGAATTCTTTGCTATGATGGGAAGAAGATTGAAAGTAATTAGGCACTCTGAAGAAGAATTTTTCTCAATTGAATAAGGTTGTTATGAATATCCTGAAAGGCAAAACTGAATTTTTAATGGGAATTGATAATATTGGGCAACTCACAACATGGTTGAATGAGCATCCCTTTATCAACGGCATTGCTTTCATTGGACGCTCCAACGTTGGAAAATCTTCTCTTATTAATTCTTTGTTTGGAAAAAATACCGCAAGAGTCTCCAAGACTCCTGGTCGCACCAGACAAGTGAATATCTTCTCTTTTAAAATTGAAGACAAAGAAAAAAAGACAGTTGAAAATTTTTATCTCTTTGATGTTCCCGGTTATGGTCATGCTGAAGTTTCAAAAGAGATGGCGCAAAATTGGCAGACACTGCTAGATACTTTCTTTCAGCTTTGTTCTGAAAAAATACTTCTCCTCAATATTCAAGATGCTCGTCACCCTCTCCAGGAATCGGACATTCTTTTTCACGAATACATTAAAGGGTTTAAGCTTGAAACTTATCTTGTTTTCAACAAAATGGATAAGCTTAAAACTCAAAGTGAAAGAAGTAAGCTCAGAAACAGGATGCCTGACATCTATAAAAAGTTTAAATGGGTAAAACAAATTCATTTCACTTCCGCAGAAAAAGGCGACGGTCTTGATGGGCTAGAACTCTCCATTATAAATTTTTCCAAAAGAAATAGTGATATGAAGGGTTATCTGTAAGAAGATAAACTTAAGACTGACCGGTATTATTTTTCCCTTATACTCTTTGAGCTTATTCTTTGTAGAATAGAGCTATGTTACTAACCTTAAGTCCCGCTGATAAAACAAAGATTGAGAATATTATTCAGATTCTCCGAGAACAACATCCTCCTGGTGAGGACCCCTGGGGTCTTGACCTGGAGTTAGTGGAAAAAGCTTTAAAACTACTTACTCCTCTTTATCGGAATTACTTTAAAGTTAGAGTCATTGGTGCAGAAAAAATTACATCACAGTCCTACGTAGTCATTTCAAACCATAGTGGTCAGATTCCCATAGATGCCATGCTCATTGGGCTGGCCTTTCTTTTAGATGTAGAAAATCCCATTTTATTAAGGCCTATGGTTGAAAGGTTTATGACAACCCTTCCTTTCATCAACAAATATGCTTCAGCATTAGGAGCTGTTTTAGGAGATAGGCAAAATGCCCATTATCTTCTTTCCAAAGGACAGTCTATTCTGGTTTTTCCTGAGGGAGTAAAAGGTATCTCCAAAAGTTCCCCTGACTTTTATAAATTAAAGGATTTTTCTTCTGGCTTCTATCGAATGGCTTCAACCCATCAGACGCCTATTCTTCCTTTAGCGGTTATTGGTGCCGAAGAAATGTATCCATTTGTAATGCACTTTAAAGGGCTGGCAAATTTTGTCGGTTTCCCTGCATTACCACTTAGTTTCAATCTCATACCACTCCCTTCCCCTATTGATATCTATGTGGGAGATGAGATGAAACCTGAAGTTAATGAGAGTGAGAAAAAGATTTCAAATAACATTTATCTTTTAGAGCAACAAATAAAAAAAATGATCGTCTATGGTTTGGCCAAGAGACGACCTTTCTTTGACTTTATCCGCAAACCTGTTTCACAATTTATTATTAAAGAGTTTAGAAAGAAAAAAGAATGAATATATTAATCATTGGAGCTTCTGGAGGACTTGCCCAGATCCTTATTAAAATTATTAGATCGGCCCATCCCGATTACAAGATCCTCGGTATAGATAATCGACCAACTCACAATCTTTTTCATGATGAAAATATCCAATATATTCAGATGAAATACTCTCGAGGTAATTTTGAAAACCTCTTTAGACACCATGAATTTGAGACGGTGTTTCATTTAGCAAGACAAACTCATACAACCAATGCTTCTAGTGTGATTCATCAAAGAATGGACTTTGCCATGCTAGGAACCGCAAGGATCTTGGAGCTTTGTGAGTTAAAAGAAATCAAAAACCTCATTTTTCTTTCAACCTTTCATGTCTATGGTGCTTACTCTGATAACCCGGTTTTCCTCTCAGAGTCCGCCCCTTTAAGAGCAAGTCTTAAATTTGCTGACCTTAGAGACGTTGTTGAAATGGATCAGCTCTGTTCAACCTGGATGTGGAGAAATCAGGGAAAAATCAAAACGGTGTTACTGCGCCCTTGTAATATTATTGGAACTCAAATCAACAATGCCATGACTCGCTATTTCGAAGGGCCCATTAGTATCAGGCCAATCGATTTCAATCCTTTCTTTCAATTTCTCCATGAGTTTGACATGGCCAATGTCCTCTATCGCTCCATCCACGACATACCTACTGGTATCTATAATGTGGCCGGAGAGGATTTTATTTCCCTTGAGGAAGCCTTTAAAACGACTCAAACAAAGGTCATTCCT
>DATGND010000038.1:0-9433 GCA_035306925.1 Bacteriovoracaceae bacterium
AAAAAGAAGCTTGAGTTTCAAGAGAAACTTCCAACGCTTCCCATGGGATTCTGGACACTGTGGGAACAGAATAAAATTCTCTACTCACCTCATACCTCTTCTCCTTTTGCCTTAGGAGAAATGGATTTTAATGAAGATAAAATCATGCCTCCTTCCAGGGCCTATTTAAAACTTTGGGAATTCTTTACGGTTTACTCTCCCAAGACAGAAGCTACAGGTGTCGCTATTGATGTAGGGTCTTGCCCAGGTGGTTGGACTTGGGTACTGCAAACCATGGGCTTTGATAAAGTGATTTCTGTTGATAAGGCCCCTATTGAGAAAAGAATTTTTGACTTAGGAAATATAGAGTTTCGCCAGGAATCGGCCTTTGGACTTAATCCTGATGAATTTCCGGAGATAGAGTGGTTCTGCTCTGATATCATCTGTTATCCTGAACGACTGCTTAATCTGGTGAAACGCTTCTTAGAAAGTGGCAAAGTCAATAATTTTGTTTGCACCATTAAGTACCAATCTCAAACAGACTGGGAAAACACTCTTAAGTTTTTAGAAATCCCTGGGTCTCAAATCGTTCATCTTCATCACAATAAACATGAGGTCACTTGGTTTTTTAAAGGAGTCAAGAAGTGAATTATTTTAGAAAAGAAAGAATTGTTCGCTTAAAACTCATTCGTGATGTGACTAAACATATTAAGCGTGGAAACCCATGGGTCTTCAGTGATGCAATTGAAAAGGCCAAGGGAGAAGATGGTAGCTATGCCATTCTCACCAATCATAAAAAAGAAGTTATCGGTCATGGTATTTTTGCTTCCAATATCAATCTGACTTTCAGAGTTCTTACCATCGGTGATAAAAGATTTACTGCCCAAGATGTTGAGAGCAGAATCGACAATGCTATCAATAACAAGATTCATCTCTTAACAGATGAGAACCAATGCTTCAGAGTCCTTAATGGCGAGGGTGACGATCTTCCGGGAGTTGTAGCTGATTATTACCAGGGAGTACTTGTCTTAAAGTTTGATGGAGAGGCTTGTGAAAATTTTTGGAACAGAGAAGCTCTCGCTGAATATTTGTTCAATCACTCCACGCTGAAAGTGTCATGCGTTTATTATAAAAGAAAAAATAAATATGAAGATAAAGGTGAAGTCTTAAAAGGAAGTCATCCGAATCTGACTCAAGTGCAATTTTTAGAGCATGGCGCCCTCTTTGAGACAAATATCATCGATGCGGCCAAGACGGGTTTTTTCCTAGATCAACGAGAAAATAGAAGATTTATCCAGGATATCTCTAAAGGAAAAACACTTCTTAATCTCTTTGGCTATACAGGGGGATTCTCTATTTTTGCCGGCCTTGGTGGATCTAGCAAAGTAACAACGGTGGATATTGCTCCTCATGCCATTCTTGCCTCCCAGAAAAACTGGGAACTTAATAAACTTAATCCAGATTTACATGAAGCGATTTGTGAAGATGCTTTCAGCTGGGTGAAGAGTGCTATTGAAAATAAAAAGCTCTACGATATTGTGATCACAGATCCGCCAAGCTTTGCTCCAAATCAAAAAGCAGTGGAGAATGCCCGAGAAGCTTATATTAAGATCTTTGCTGATTCTATCCGTCTGGTTAAAAACCAAGGACACTTTGTGGCCTCATCATGCTCTGGACATATTGGGCTTGAGGCCTTCATTGAAATAGTCACAGAAGCATTAAGTAGGGCCAGACGCCGTGGAAAAGTCCTTCTAATCAAGGGACAGCCGGAAGATCATCCTTACCCTCTGGCCCTTCAAGAGATGAGATATTTAAAGTTTGTCTACCTGCAGATCTTTAAAGATTAGTCATGACCATCTTTTTTGAAAGTACTTTTGTGATGATCCACATTCCAACAAAACCCACTGCCCAGGAAGCAGTATAAGAAACTGAAACATAATTAGTTTCTGGCATCATCATAAAGATGACCCAAAGGAAGGCCGGAAGAATGGCAAAAACGCCCATGGTCTTTTGCATAAACCAATAGCGCTCATAACGATTAAGGACAAGGGCAACAGCAAGACTTCCACAAAGATAAAGAAAAATACCACAGAAAAGAGCACAGGCCCAAGGCCCGATCAACCAGAAGATATGAGAGATTCCATGACCACTAGGAATGCCAAAACCAAACTGTGGACAAACAATCAGAGATAGAAGAAAACCTACAAACAATGCTCCAAAGGCCTTGGTGAAAATTTCTTTTTGATGAAATTCACAACGAGCAATAGCAAGGGCATTAGTCTTAAGACCCTCAGGAGGCGTTTGCTTTTCTTTATAAAATGAAATTATATTTTTCATTTCCTATTCCTTAAACTTTTTAGCCAGACTGCCAATTCCTCTAGATAGACGTTTACGGAGACTCGTTTGTGACAGTCCCCACTCTTTTTCCAAATCTTCGTAGCTAAAGCCTTGAAAATAGATTCTTTCAATCAGCTCCTTATCGCGACTATTTAGCTCTGATAAAACCTCATCCAATTGCTCACGGATCTCTTTTTGATCATCCACTTCGTCAAGAAGAGGGATTTCCTTTTGCGAGCGATAATCGTCGATGATGAGGTTTCTTAATATCACATACATCCAGGCCAGTACGGGTTGCCCCTGGTAGAGATGTTTTTTTGTATGCAGATGTAACCAAAATTGTTGAAAGCAATCTTCTTGCCTTGAGATCGGAACCCTTTTTCTAATAAAGGCCCAGATATTATTTGAAGTGGACTCATAAAGAAGAATGAATGATTCTTCATCTCCCTCTTGATATTTATAAAAAAGTCCGACTAAGTTTGATTGCATAAACGTTTAAAATTTTGAAACAGCAAAGACTTAAGAAGATCGATATTTAATCCAGTTTGTTCACTGGCACGTAAATAAATATCTGCAATATCCAGGTGTTTCTGAGCATCGGTTTCCAGGAAAACCTTTTCGATTTTTATTTCTCTAATAAGTTCTCTTATTGTCTGAGAATTATCAAGGGAGATTCCAAAAGAAAAATAAACGTGAGGATGAAGCTTTGTTATAGAGCTCACAAGCTCCATATTTCCCCTAAAATCATGAAAGATCCAAGGCATTTGCGGCTTCTGACTTTTAAGGATTTCCAAAATATCAGAACCACTGCGTACACTATGAATAACCAGAGGGAGTTCCTCTTTTTCAGAAAGTTCTATGTGCCATAGGAAAAGTTCCTTTTGAAGATCAAAAGTTTCCTTATAACCTCGATCGAGACCAGTTTCCCCTAAAGCAAAAAGAGAGTCATTGCGACAGAGGTCTATGATTTTCTTCTTAAAGTTTTCCAGCTCTTCTAATGAGTAGTCTAGTGTCCACCATGGGTGTATCCCTGCTGAAAACATTCCGTCACTATTATGGTCGAGGAGTTCTTTGTCACTAAGGGACTTAACACTAATGATGTTTTGCCCTTCATAAGAAAATTGACCGTGAGTGTGAATGTCGATAAAACTCATAATAACTTCCTTTGTTACTACCCATTAAACATTTCAAAAGCTTGCTAGTCTAGTTTTCCTTATCAGAAGATTTTTGTTATCTTTGGTTTAATTATTTTCTAAATAAGGAGCGGGACATGAATTTTTACTCACCAGAACTAGAGCAATACTGCATTGATCACTCTACAAAACCTGGGGCAGTAGCAAAAGAGCTGGAGAACCATACTCGCTCAGAAGTTCATGGCGCCCAGATGCTCATCGGAGAAATGGAAGGCTCTATTTTAAAGCTATTAATCAAGATGACTAAGGCCAAAAAAATTGTCGAGTTTGGAACCTTCACAGGTTACTCTGCCCTCGTTATGGCCGAAGCTTTACCGGATGATGGAAAAATATTTACGGTAGATATCAATGCAGAGACAACAAAGCTTGCACGCTCTTACTGGGAGAAAGCAGGTGTCTCTCATAAAATCGAGCAAATTTTAAGGCCTGGTCTAGAAGCCTTAAATGAGCTCAATGATGAATATGATCTCATCTTCATAGATGCAGATAAAAGAAGCTACCCTCAATACCTCCTGTGGGCCACCAAACATTTAAAAGAAGGTGGAATCATTGTCAGTGATAATACTCTTTGGAAAGGGAAAGTCATATTGCCTGCTGAAGATACTCAAACCCCATTTATCCAAGAACATAATACTTTGGCAAAATCCCTAGAAGGCTTTACCAAAGTATTGTTACCAGTTCGAGACGGTATGTATCTTATCTACCGTGGCTGATGCCCATAAGGGTCAGCGTAAGTACCTCCGCCACCACTGCCTACCGGATGATCGAATGTATCAACGGCCTGCTGCTCTTGTCGCTCTCTTTCATTGAAAGAGCTACAACCTCCGATGAGGGCAGCAAGGATACAGAATATTAAAAGGAATCTCATATAGACCTCCTCCTTGACTTAATATCCTAACACCTCGAGTTCAATGCGATAAATTAAGCCTTTCTATACTTTCGATGAGTGACAAAATTAGGTATTGGTTAAGTTGTCTTTGGAATAGGTCTGTGACAAAAGCGAGGTCACTCTTAAAGGAGGGGCCATGCAGACAAGATTCTTTGCTGTTCTCGCACTTCTACTCTTAAGCGGTGTTTCCTATCAGTTGCTTAATCCCCCTTCTAAGCCCAATGAAAAGAACATTCAAAGACAAGAAGAAGTTGAAAACTTCTTAGTGGATGTTTTCTATCAAGCACGCAATGAAGAAGAAGAAAAAATCATCGATCTCTTATGGCTACAAGAAGCTGCTCAAGTAGCACGAGAGCAAGAAGCAAAGTACTTCAATATCGTTGAGCAGAACATAGGGATTAATAAAGAGCTGACCTATATGGAAGGTATTA
This sequence comes from Bacteriovoracaceae bacterium, assembly GCA_035306925.1. Classification (GTDB taxonomy): domain Bacteria; phylum Bdellovibrionota; class Bacteriovoracia; order Bacteriovoracales; family Bacteriovoracaceae; genus Peredibacter. The sequence goes on from DATGND010000038.1 coordinate 4,830, forward strand.
TCGAAATTACAGACGATATCAATGCAGAGTTTAGCGTTGAAGAAATCACTCGGGTCAATATAGAGGAGCTTTAAACAATGAAGTTTCTTTTTGTTGTAATTATACTTTCAACCTCACTAAAAGCTGAAACTTTATATAAACTTCTTCCCTGGGAAGATTCCATTTCTCGTCCTGAAATCATGCATCCCAACTTCATCAAAAATTTTGATGACTTACCCCTTACTGGAGAATACACGAAGCCCAATCGATTATGGTCAGGAGACTACTGGCCTTTTTTTAATAACAGTATCGACTATCGCTGGTTTGCTAAGACTAAAGCTCAGAGAAACACTCCCCCGCCAGATCGAAAGACTGCCATGAATAGCTCTATTCATTCTCTGACTTACTTATCCCCTGCAGAAAAGTATGATCTTTATATTGGAAGATATGACTATCCAGTAAAACGATGGGTTCAATCCCTTATCCCTAGCAAACCACAGTTCTGGGAAGGAATATGTCATGGATGGTCTCCTGCCTCCATCAATCACGATGAGCCTCGACCTAGAATATTAAAAAACCCTGATGGAGTTGAAGTTCCCTTTTCTTCTGCTGATATAAAGGCCCTATTGAGCTTTTATTATGCTTTTGGATTTGAGGTAGATAATACCCATCAAATGGGAAGAAGATGTGAAGCAAATCGAATTAGAGACGCTGAGAAGGATTGCCACGAGGATCTCAATGCCGGCGCTTTTCATATTGTGCTAACTAATAAGCTTGGACTTCTTAATGAAAGCTTTGTTGCGGATAACCAGCGAATGCGGGAAGTATGGAACAACCCTGTTCATTCCTATAACTCACAAACTCTCTCTTTTTTATCACCCTTAAGTGATTCGGCCCCCAATACGGTAAAAGTAGTAAGAATAAAAACGAGAGTTACTTATGTTGAGTCAACCAGGCCCCAATGGCAGACCACTATTGGGACCAAACATCAAAAATATCGAAACAGTTACTACGAGTATTACTTAGATCTTGATGAATACAACAACATTATCGGTGGTAAGTGGATAAGCTTTGATCGCCCAGATTTTATCTGGCAAAAAAGAAGGCCCGCACGATATGCAGGCCTTCTCTCAGAAGTGGGTCGTCTCCTATACGAATAGAATATCTAAAGATCGATGACTAACTGTTGGCCACCAAAATTTGTTTTTTCTAAACTATAAGAAACACCCCTCTTATCTAAGAATGTCGTGTGCTGACGGCAATCCCAACCTTGATCAACAATTTTAATATTGATTGGACCTCTCGGAACTTTGTAATTATCAAGTCTGATAGACATTGGTGCTGTACTTCTATTAACAGAGTACTGCTGCTTTCCTAAACACTCATCGAGAACAGTTTCGTTATCGATAATGAGCTTAGTCTTTTCAGGAAAGTTTTGACCTTGAAGAATCAACCTCCAGTCAACAGTGGAAAGACACTCCAAACGATCACAAACCGTATTAAGCTCTACCCCTTTTTTCTGTTTTGGAGAAGAGGACGAGGAAGAGTCTTTGCCTCCACAAGAAACCGTTAATAATAGTGCTGCTGTAAGACTTAAAAGTGACATTGTTTTTGTGCTCATTTTCCGGATCCTTTTACAGGGTTAATTGTCATAACACCTTTTAGAACATCCTTATGTGAGGAAAAAGACACGCACTAGCAAATTTAAAAGATGCTCAAAGCATCAGGCGAATGAAATATCCAAAATAAATAGAGCTGTTAGAATGAATAGATGAATAAAGGAAAAGATGATTATTAATTTTACATCAAGATTTTTAAAGAAGATTAAATTATAATATGAAAATGCAAATCGTTTACAACCCTCATTCAACTTTAGCTCTTCTTAAATACGGCATTCAGATTCCTGTCACCGATTTTCGGGATAAGCTCATTGCTGATGCTATGACAGAACGTGGAGTTAGAATTGATATCATAGATCAAAAACTGAATCTTCTTCAAAGAAGTGATTTAACAAGAGTCCATCAGAAAGAATTTATCGCCCGCCTGGAAAATCCTCAAACTCTTACTCACGAGATCATGAGCTGCTTTGAGCTCATCAATAGTGATGGAAGTTATCATCGTTATAGCCCTGAAACAGCTGTGTGGGAATTCTCTCACCTTTACCAGTGTATCCTGGGGAAAGTAGAGACGGCGATCTATGCTGCTCAGTACTGCTTAAAGGGTGAGAATGCCTTTTTACTTGGAGGAGGATTTCATCATGCCATGAGTTTTGGCGGAAGAGGATTCTGCCTCCTCAACGATATTGTCATTACCTTAGAAAAACTTCGGGCCGAGAAGAAAATTAACTCGGCCTGGATCATTGATGTAGATGCCCATAAGGGTGATGGTACAGCAGAATTGACACAGTTTAATCCTCATCTTTCAACTTTAAGTATTCATATGAAATCAGGATGGCCCCTAGATTCAACAAACGATGCCAATGCCCCTTGGCTCATTCCTAGTACTGTTGATATTGAAATTGCTAAGGGAGAAGAAGAAACCTATCTGGATAAACTAAAAGAAGGACTTCTTCGACTTGAATCCCACCATCCTCAGGCCGATATGGCCATCGTCGTTTTAGGAGCTGATCCATACGAAAAAGATGAACTTCCAAGTGCTTCCCTTTTAAATCTCACTCTTTCACAAATGAAAGAACGGGACCTTTTGGTTCACCAGTTTCTTAGGGATCGCAAAGTTCCGGTTCTGTATGTCATGGGGGGCGGCTACGGAGCACACTCACACGAACCCTACTTAGAATTCTTAACTGCCTTATTTGAGTGTGGTTTATCTAAAACCTAAAAGAAATCACCAAAGGTCCTCTTGAGAGTGATTCTTCTAGAAAGTTAAAACTATGAAATTAGGAGAATAAGACTCTGAGCATTTGAAAATTCCCCTTCTTCCTACTCTCCCACACTCAAGTGAGGCAGTTAGTAATTATTACAATTAAGCCCCTAAAAATTTAGATTTAATTATAATCGCCTCATGAAATTTTTTTGGACGCTTCTAGTGAGTCTGTACTTGGGTCAACTTCTCGCTCACGAGATGCCAGAGCACTCACGCTATCAGATTCTCGTAACCGATCCTACGACCTCAACGGTTACTCAAAAAAGTTTTCAAATAATCCCACAACTCATCTACAGCATGAACTATAAAGCTTTTCTGGATAATAATCAGAAAGTTTCTATAAAACTGATGTGGGAGACTCCCTATTTTTCCGCCTGGGTGAGTGAGGACGCACCTCAATCCTACTCTATTAACTTCTGGGGTGGTATTGCACGAATTCCAGGAATGAATGATAACGGACTGGCGCTCATTGCTTGTCATGAAGTAGGACATCTTCTCGGAGGAGAACCTCGTTCAAAAATCCCGGCCTTCTTATGGGCCACTTCTGAGGGGCAAGCTGATTATTATGCCACTTCAATTTGCTTAAAAAACTATTATGAAATGCTGGAAGCCGCGGGAAAACTAGACGAACCAGAAGTCGATAATGTTCTGTATACCCGCTGTCGCACTAAATACGATGAAAGCACAGATTTCTTAGTGTGTTTGAATATTATGGATGGAATAGAAGGCTTCTCAAAAGTTCTAGAACATCTGGATTCAGAAAAAAGAAAAATTTCTTTCACTAAGAAGAGTCCTAAAGCGAAATTTACGATCATCAACTCCTATCCAGATCCACAGTGTAGAGTGGAAACATTAATTGCAGGTAATTTCTGTGCTAAAGAAAACTATCCTTGTTTAGAGAAGGATAATACAAGACCTCAATGTTGGTTTGTTGATTGAACAAGGCCACGGGCCTCATAAAAAAAGTAGCCTGGTAGGGCAAAACAGAGAGGAAACAAGTAAAAAATGGTCCTAAAACAAAGAAGAGAGGCCAAGACTTGTGGATGAAATGAAGACGGGGTTAAACCTAAGAAAACGGCTTCCAATACTCCAAGACCCGATGGTATATGAGTTAGGACCCCTGCTATGGCCGCAACGAGAAAAGTGGCCAGTACATTGTAGTAAGTTAAAGGTATATTAAAGAATTGAAATAGCAGATAAAGCATTAAACCTTGGAGTGACCACTGTAGACAACCGGCCAAAATTTGCTTAATACCTAAGCTAAAAGTTGGCGATTTAAAAAGAGAATTTTTAATGTTGAAAGATAATCCTTTAAAGCACGCTATTAAGTATAAAAAGTTAATTGCAAGAGCAATGAAGGCCAATGAATTAACTAGAGAGGGAGAAAATCTCGATAAAAAAGCCGGTGGTGAAATCAGAGTGATAAGACCGAAAATTAATAGGTATGCTACCCAGTTTGATAACGAAGAGAAGATCACTATTAAGTGTATTTTAAGAGGCTGAATTCCTACTTTACTATAAAGCCGGTACCTCACTCCTACACTGCCTAAAATCGCACCAAAATTTAAATTCAAAACGTAACTAATCAGTGCCACGATCCCCACGCGAACTCGAGGGACTTTGGCTCCAATGTAGGTGATGGCCAGTTGATCGAAACTCATCAGTACAAAAAGATTGATGAATGCCACCAAACTCACCAGCGCAATAATCCTACCATCAAGATAGCCAATAGCACGAAAGAC
>DATGND010000039.1:0-8704 GCA_035306925.1 Bacteriovoracaceae bacterium
TTTCGCCGAAAATAGCCATCTCGTATGAGATTGAAGGGAAATGCGCAGTCGGGGTTTGGACAAAATTTATTCATACCCCCTTAAATGCAAAACTTTAGTCAATATCATTAAGGATAAGTGTTCGTTAATAGCTTCTTATAGCGCTTAGGGTAAAAATAAAAGATCGGTAAAGAAGATCTTCTTTAATTAATGAACACCAATATAAGGGGGTAGTTTTACCCAGTTTTGATGTGGAAATAAACCATGAGATAAAAGAGGGCCCCTGCAATACTCATAGGAATGCCAAAGCCCCAGAAACCAAACTCAGAAAAAATGAGGGCCCCAAAAGCTGAGCCTAGAATAAAAAAGGAAATAAGCCCCAATCTCATAAGAGTTGCTCTCTTCTCTTCAAACTCATTGATCTGAACTCGAGAGCTATAGAGCATACGAATTAAACCCAGGCCTAAGTCAGTAGTAATACCCGTCAAATGAGTTGTTCTTACCACTGAACGAGAAACAATGGAGATTGTACCATTCTGGATTCCACAAATAAGACAAAGAAGCAGGAGAAGGTTGTAACTGGAGGCTTCAGAAACTTTTCCAAACTCCCCAAAGAAACCTCCCACTCCCCCAATAAAGACTAAGAGAGTAAGAATAAAGATAATGCCGAAAGTAATAAAGTACTTGGGCTTTTTATTGAGTTTTAACCGCAAATCCACAAAAAAACCGCTGATCATCGCTCCAATTAAGAAAACGATGGGAACTCCTGCAATCTCTAAGGCCATTTTGAAGTTATTTTCCACCAGGGCCATTCCAAAAGTAGAAGCAAACCCCGTTACATGGGAGACAAAGAGGTGACCCGCAAAAAAGCCCCCAATATTGAGCAAACCTGCCTGAAAAGACATAACTAACCAGATGGCCACATTACTGGGTGAATACTGTGCTATAGAGTTTTTTCCGGATAACATAAGGGGATCATACTACTTTCTAAACGTTTTGTAGATAAAACCCAGAAAAAAGTATAAAGGAGAGCTGAATTTCCATATCAATTTTGTTAGGATTCGACCCATGAAAATAACATCACCCACTATAAAGAAACTAAATGAAATTCTTCCTGTTGAACCAACTCTCCTCATGGGAGCAGGTCCGGTTCCTATCCCACCTGAAGTTGCAGCGGCAAACTCCCTGGTGATCTCTCACTTAGGGGAGCCGATGAATACTATCGTGGGTAAAATTCAGGAAATGGCCCAGTACCTTTTCCAAACCAAGAGTTCTAAAATCTTCGGTATTTCCGGTCCGTCATCTGCGGCAATGGAAATGGCCGTAACTTCTCTTCTTTATCCAGGAAGAAAAGTTTTAGTTCTTAACCTTGGTACTTTCTCAAATCGCTTCGCCGAACTATCCCGCGGGGTAGGAGCTGAAGTTACTGAATTATTCCCAGAACCTCGTTCGCCTTTTAGAGCAAAGGATGTTGCCATTGCTTTAGAAAAAGAACGCTTCGATGTTCTTACTATCGTTCAGGGAGAAACTTCCTGCGGGATTAAAAATATTGAACTCGAAGATATTGTTAAACTCGCCAAGTCTAAAAATGTTAAAACCATCGTCGATACAGTGTGCACACTCTCTACTATGCCGCTTTACATGGACGACTGGGGAATCGATATCTGTGTGACCGGAGGACAGAAAGGTCTCTCTTCCATTGCTGGAGTTTCCCTTATTGCCTTCTCCGAAGAGACTTATGAGTTCGTCAATCGTCGTGAAGTGAATATGCCTCATTGGTGTCTAGATCCACGTCGTGCTTATAAGTTCTGGTCTAAGCATGAGTATCACTACACTGCTCCTGTAAATGGAGTGAATGCTCTTTATGAAGCTCTAAGACTTATCTGCGAAGAAACTCTAGAGAAAAGACATGAGCGCCATGAGAGTTCTTCAAAACTTCTTCAGAGAAGTCTTGAGAAGATGGGGCTTACTCTCTACGCTCCAGAAGAGTGTCGACTAAACTCTGTGATTGCTATCAATAATCCTGAAAGTGTAAATAGTAAGGAGCTTATCGCTTATATTAAAGATGAGTTTAACGTTGAAATCTCAGGGGCCTTTGGTCTAAACATTGTTCGTATTGGCCAAATGGGTGAGCAATGTCGTCCTCAAAATGTGAAACGTGTGCTTGAAGCTATTGGTAAGGCCTACGTTCATTTTGGCGTCAATCTTGATCTTTCTGTTCTTGAAACTCTATAAACTAACAGTTCTCTAGGTATCCAATACCTAGAGAACTTCTCTTGATTCCTCTACTCTATTCATTTTTCTTTTCCTTCTTATCATTAAAGAGACGAAGGAGTTGTGATGAGATTCATTAAATGTAAAAACGCTTCAGGGCATGATATCTATCTCAACGTCGATAACATTGAAGTAATTCAACATATCCCTAATTATGTGATTCAGGTTTTCTCGACCGAGTCTGAAGAGCCAGTGGTTCTCGATATTCCGAGTACTGAAAAGATCGTCGAGTATATCAAGAACACTAAAGGATACACTGATTTAACTTAAGCGACTTTCAGTTCCAAAGGATCCGAGTCAGCAGGTGTTTCATGTTTCACCTGCTGAGTATCACCTTTAGTAACCTCAACCAGAACCTGAACAACTTGCTGTAAAGAAGCTGCCTGAGCTGCCAGTTCCTCTGCTGCAGAAGCTGTTTCTTCTGAAGTAGCGGCGTTGACTTGAGTTAACTTTTCTAGTTGAGTCATGGCAACACTAATCTCTCTTACACCTTCATCCTGCTCTCTGGTGGCAGAAGATATTTCATGGGCCATCTGACTTACTTGTTGAACAGTCACGACAATTTCTTCCAAGGCTTCATCACAAGAGTTAGCAACCTTGATTCCTGTTTCAACTTTAAGTCTTCCTTCATTCATGAGATCCTCAATTCTTGACTTTGATTTTTCAACGATAGAAGTCACTTTTTCCAAACTATCTTCAAGAAGTAATGAAATTTCTTTAGCAGCATTACCACTCATTTGAGCAAGATTACCTACTTCTTCTGCCACTACCGCAAAACCTTTTCCGTGCTCACCAGCTCTTGCTGCTTCAACGGAAGCATTAAAAGAAAGAAGTCTTGTTTGGAAAACGATATCGTTAATGATTTTCGTTTTATCACCAATCTCTGAAATAACATTTACGATTGCAGAGATCTCAGAGTTACTCTCATCAATCTGTTCTTTAATAGTGTTGTTACTTTCATAAATATTTTGAATGGCTTCCAGCATTTCCTGAATAGTTCTCTTACCTTTCTCAGCACTTTCAAGACTTCCTTCTGAGAACTCTGCAGCTTTTTGCGCATTGGCCGCATTCTTATTGATCATGGATGTAAGCTCTTCAATGGAAGCTGAGGCTTCCTCTAGAGAAGAGGCTTGCTCGGTTGTAGACTGAGACAACTCCTCTGAAGAAGAAGAAATTTGTTTGGCAGCACTACTTACCTGCAGAGAATTATCACTTAGCTCATCAATGACACGATCAATTGTTTTAATTAAAGCATTAACCACAAAAAGAACAATAAAGAAGATGGCCACACCCAACCCGATGACTGATGAAGCAAGTACGAATAATTGGTTTCTTGCTCCATCTTGAATGTCACGAGCATTTTTAACAATAAAAGCAGACTCATTTTTAACTAATTCTGCAAGCTCATCAATAAAGCCAGTAATCGTTCTAAAAAACTCTTGTGGACTATGTCCGAAGTTTCCTTCATCAGATTTTTGTAGGACACTCTGAAAGACGATTTGTACTTGCGACCAACTTTCACCATTAATGGCCTTTACGAGTCCTTCTGCAGAAGTTTCGGAAAGATAAAGAGCAGGAGAACGCAGGTTTGTAGCAACTCCAGCATTGAGATCAATAATTGTTCTATACTGTCTTTGATCTAATGCTCTGTTAGAAACCAGAATCGCATTTAAACTCGCTCTTAACTTACCTGCATTTTCTTTAGCACTTTCTAAAATAGACATTGTTCTTACTCTACTAGCGAGATCTTCAAGAACACTTGTTTGTGCAAATTCGGGATACTTTGTTAATAGGCGTTCTATCACCTGGTTGTAAGCAGTGATAGCTTCTTGGATACTGATGTTTCTAGCATCAACTCTTTTTCGAACATCTTGAACTTCATTGATTAAAGTGATTGTAAAGTTATTGCTTAGTACTTCTAATAAGGCCGATGACTCTTTATCACTCAACTCTCTTTGAGCTCTTAGATCTTTTCCATCACCATTGCTCCCCAAAAAGCCTGCTGTTAATCCCCTCTCTCTTTGGGTTTCATGAACATAAGCTGAAAGACGATCTAGAATGACTAAGTTTTCAACAACTACCTGAGCATTTTGATACTCTATAAAGCTTGATCTGATCATCAACCCCGCGACGATGAGGAATATTGCAAAAGGGATAGCGACGACGGAAAAAATCTTTCCTTTTAAACCGAGTTTCATGTTCGTTTCCTTAAATTAGTGTGGGATCTCATTAATTATTCGGTTAAGAATTTTTTACCTTAAGTAAATTTAAGATAAGATCCGTACGTATAAGATTTGTCTAATTTAGGATAAATTTACATGTCCTCGAAATTGTTCTAATCCTCCAGTTTCTTCACCATTGTTAAGATTGTGGCAAGGGCAACTGTTTCCCCTGTCTCATCAAACACATCCACCAGCCACTTCACTATCCCTTTACCAATATCTTCTGGAGACTTCTTCTCCTGATCAATTTTTTCTTTGCAGGTAAAGCGAACGCAAATAGTTGCTCCTGGATAAACTGGTTTAATGAAACGACATTCATCAAGGCCATAGTTTAAAAGAACAGGTCCCTTTGGAGGGTCAACAAAAAGTCCTGCGGCCCTAGATAAAATAAAGTAACCATGGGCCACTCTTCCAGTAAATGGAGTTCCTTCTAAAGAGTTCTCATCCATATGGGCGTAGAACTTATCTCCGGAAAGTTCTGCGAAGTTTTCAATATCTTCTAAAGTTACCGTGTGCTTGTCTGTAATAAGAGTGTCACCTACATTTAATTCTTCAAAATGTTTTCTGAACGGGTGAACGTCAAGAATAGTTTGTTTCGCTCCATACTGATATTGATTGGTGATTTTTGTAAGAGTTGTCGGGCTACCTTGAATCGCTGTACGTTGAAGGTAGTGCATGACTCCTCTCTTACCTCCCATCTCTTCTCCACCTCCGGCACGTCCCGGTCCTCCATGCACTAGCATCGGAAGTGGTGAACCATGACCTGTACTCTCTTTAGCACAATCAGCGTTCAACACAAGAATTCGTCCGTGCATACTGGCAGCTCCAACCACAAACTCAGTTGCAATATCATCATCAGCAGTCACTATGGAACTCACTAGTGAGCCCAGACCTAAACGCGAAAGCTCAATCGCTTCATCAATGTTCTTATAAGGCATGAGAGTTGATACCGGACCAAAAGCTTCAATGTTGTGACAATCAGTTTTCTCAAATGGCCTATCATTGAAAAATAAAATTGGTGGCATAAATGCCCCCGTTTTAGCATCAGCATCTACCACATTAAATTCATCCAGGTTTCCGTAAATAATTTCTTGCGTGCGTGCTAGTTCTGAAACCTTCTCTCTTACTTCGCGACGCTGAGATTCTCCGGCAAGAGATCCCATGCGAACATCTTTATTAAGAGGATTTCCGATTGTTGTTGTGGAAAGCCTTTTGCTTAAAGCTTCTCCAGTGGCTTCAATTAAATGATCAGGAACTAGTAAACGACGAACGGCCGTACACTTCTGGCCAGCTTTAATAGTCATTTCCTTAGCAGCTTCTTTGATAAAAATATCAAACTCAGTCGAACCCGGTTTAACATCAGGACCTAACACCATCGCATTCAGAGAATCCGCTTCGAGGTTAAAAGGTACTGATTCAGAAATAAGACGAGGATGAGCTTTAAGCATTTGTCCTGTAGAAGCAGAACCAGTAAACGTCACCACATCCTGATTCATCACATGATCAAGAATCCCATTGGCCGATCCGCAAATAAGTTGAAGAGAGCCTTCTGGAAGAATTCCAGAAGAGATGATTTCTCTTACGACCGATTCAGTAAGATAGCTTGTCAGAGTTGCAGGTTTTACGATTGCAGGAACTCCTGCAAAAAGGTTCACTGCTATTTTTTCAAGCATTCCCCAAACAGGAAAGTTAAAGGCATTAATATGAATAGCTACACCTTGCTTAGGAACACAAATGTGATGCCCTATAAAACTTCCCCCTTTGGAAATTCTCTCCATCTCACCATCAACGTAATAAGGAAGATCAGGAAACTGACGGCGAAGGGAGGCGTAAGAAAAAAGGTTTCCAATTCCTCCTTCAATATCAATCCATGAATCTACTCGAGTAGCACCGGTGAGATAACTTAACTTATAAAATTCTTCTTTCTTTTCTGATAAATGAAGAGCGAGAGCTTTCAGCATTCTTCCGCGTTCTTGGAAAGTCATCTTACGTAAGGCCTTTCCACCCACTGTACGAGCATAGTCCATCATCTCAGAAAAATTTAAACCTTCTGAACTGGTGGTAAAAAGTGCTTCACCTGTAACGGCATTAAAGAGTTTTTGACCTTCACCTTGTCCTTTGACCCATTTACCAAGAGCATAGTTTTCTAATTGGCGCATATGTTTTCCTTGATGATAAATCTGACTTGAGAATGAAACTTTAACATTGGCCAATCGGGAGGACAAGAAAGCCTTTTAGAGAGAGAGTTCTTTGAAGGAAAAATTAAGGAAATATTTACAAAGAACTCTAAGCTCTTTAAGCAACCGCCACTGTTTCTTTACGAGGAGAAGGGCCATGTCCTACCAAGGAACAAATTCCTTCAGCCTTTAGAATTTTTCCTTCCGCATCTCTGATAGCTTTGAAGCTTAATTGAACGTCATTTCCATTAAAGAAAACATTTCGAACAAAGCGGGCCTGCCTGGTGTCCTTTAAGAAAGCATGGACGGCCTGTTGATCCTCTTCGCTCATCTTGGCCACCACATCTTCAAAAGAGGCGTCTTGTGGACAATCAAAAAGAGTGCATAATTTTGAATTCCAGTAAAATCGGTTTTCAACAAAATCAAAACACCAGGTAAAACTTGAATGAGCATGATTTAAATTTTCGAGTTGCTCACGAAGAATACGAACCTCTTCCTGGGCTTTTTTAAGCTGAGTAATTTCGAAACGAAAAGATAGAATTTCCACTAATTCTTCACTACTATTTCTAATCGGTATGATTATGGTATCAACCCAATAATAGGTTCCATCTTTAGCCTTATTCTTTATTTCTCCCCGCCAGTTTTTTCCTTCTCTGATACACTTCCACATATCAGCAAAGAAGGACTTAGGATGATGACCACTGTTTACAATTCTATGATCCTTACCAATGAGTTCTTCTTCTGTGTATTTTGAAATTCGACAGAATTCTTTATTGGCCTGAATGATTCTTCCCTTCGCATCCGTTCTTGCGACAATGGAAAATTCATCTAGTCCTTTCTCAAAACTTGATAACTCAATATTACTTGAAAGATGAACCTTTTCTTTTAACACCTCTAATGTAACGTCTTGAATGATCCCCTGATATTCATAGCTACCGTCTTCGAAAGTTTCCTTCTTCCCTTTAAGACGAATCCATTTAGAAACACCATCAACCAGAGTTTCAAAAGTAATATCAAGATCTGAGGTTTTAAGCTCTCTTAATTGTGTTAGAACATTTTCTGGTAGAGACATGCGGAAGTCTCTAATTTGCGGGCGGTAAAACAATGGACTTTTTCGAAAAATATCATAGACCTTCTCACTCCACATCAGTTCATCGGAGCCGCTGTAGTATTTCCAATAACCAAGCTTGCAAGCATCGGCAATACTTTCAAAAACTGTATTACGAAATTTACGGGCAGTGATATCTCTTAGTAGACACCAGTACTTATCTTGAGTAGGAATTTTTTTGATTCTTAAATCAACCCACACCTGTCCTGATAGTGAGCCTTTAAGACGACAGGAGTTTATTTTCAGCATAGACATTTGGGAAGAATGAAAAAAGCTGCGGAGTTCATTTCCAGCATCTTCTTCTTCAATCACTTCAAAGAGTTCCTCTCCCACTGGTGGAACATGGACCATTTTTTTCCAATTGCTATTTACTTCTTTAATCCGACCGTTCTCATCAACGATACAGATCAGATCGTCAGTAAGGCTCAATAGTTGACTAAGTGCTGCCATGTAATCTCTCCTACTTTCAGAAGGCTCGTCGGATTCCTTAAGAAAATATTAATATATTTTTGATATTTAAAGTGATCTAGATCAGTATTCCGTGCAAAAAATTAAAAAGAATATTCGCAGCGAAATAAAAGAGGTGTTTAATATAAGCTTTTATACCTGTGGATTTTTTATGAGTTATGCGACCAACTACCCTCACTGGAATCCCTTCATTACTAAAGTCCAGGGCAGCTTTAAAGATAATGAAAGACTCATCGTCACCATCACTCCTCCCAACAGTTCCTCCATGACCTTTAAGCCGATCGTTTTAAAGGCCACTGAAAATGAAATCAGATGGCGTGGAAAACTTTTTATTAAAGGACTCTTTTCTCCATTCATAAAACTCATGAGTGCCATGGGTAGATTCCCCTAGCATGACAATCTTTTTATCTTTGATCTTCTCTATTAGCTCTGAGAAATCTGAAATATCACGAAAGCCTTTACCTATTTGAACAATT
>DATGND010000040.1:0-7481 GCA_035306925.1 Bacteriovoracaceae bacterium
ATTAATCGTTTGATTAGAAAGACGTGGTGTACAACGAAAAAAATAGAAAGACTGAAAGATCATTTAGAGATCTTTCAGTACTATTATAATGAGATTTACCTTAGAGGCTTAACACCAATATAAGGGGGCAGTTCTTGCGGTTTTCGCTGTTAATACTCCTTCCAATATTTATATCCACCAGAAATATTATTAGTATTGTAAAAACCTCTCTTGGCCAGAAAATCACAGGCAAGAACTGAGCGCACTCCATCTTCTGAGATCACTAGAATAGGGGTTGTCTTACTCTGGATTTTTAAAAACTCGGTGGAAAAGCGACTCCACGGCATACGAATAGCTTCTGGAAAATGCACAGGAGGAGTGAAGTCTTCTTCCGATACATCAATTAAAATAAAATCAAAGTCTTTATCGTTGTAGAGCTTATAAGCTTTCTCTGGAGGGAGGTCTAAATACTTTTTACCTGAAAGGATGAAGTCATCAGGAAGTGATTGACGATTTTTAACTCGTAAAAGCTGATGGCGTTGTTCCTGTATTCTTTCTTCGAGCTGATTCTCTAAATTAGCAATTTTTCTTTCCAAAGAAAAAATTTTCTTTTCAAAGATGTTCAATTGCTCAAAAAGATTACGGGCCTTTTTCATAATTCCTCCAGACCTCTATTTTATCAGGGTCTGAGGAATTTTAGAAAAATGGGTAAATTGTACCAAAATGGATACGGTTCACTAGCATGGAGGTGAGAATCGCCCCTGTAAGGAACAAGCATCCTTCCCAAATACCATATCCAATTTTTTGCATTTCCAGATCAGTTTGTCCGGGAGTGAGTTTAATAGGGAAGATCTTACTTAAGCCTTTCTTAAAAAGAGGAAAAATAAGAAGCGCCAGAATGGTCTTTAAAAGAACCTGGATTAAGTAAATAGTGATGTCGTAGTGTTCTTGATCGAAACAGGAGCCAATAAGGATGCCCGCACCAATGATAAAGCCTCCATAGGAAAATCCAAGGGAAAGATTCTTCTGAACCATCAGTCTATTAAAACTAAGCTTAGAGATAAGACTGTAAAACTTTATGGCAATCCCGGTAATCACTAGGATATACAGCCAAAGAACAGAAAGAATAACTAGTGAGTTTTCCGCTTCAATCATCACCACTCTTGTCAGATAGGCCACAACTAAAGCATTACACATGGAGATAAAGCCATAAGAGAGATTTCTATTTTTAAGAATTTCATCGGTGTAATCAAAGTGATGAAAGACGATGGACTCGATGATAAAGAGTGAGAGTAGGTAAAGAGTGATGGCCAGCAAACCCCAGACAGAGAAATGAAAGATCGATAAGAAAAAACCAGATGATTCATTTAAAGTAATAGAAGAGAAGATAATCGCGATACCTATCAAACGAGAATATAAGTGCATCGTATCAGCAGGGTTTTCTGAAGGATTGGTTATTTGCAGAACCTGTCGCTTAACAGTGGGGTAAAAAATGATATGCAGATAGCGATATATATAGATCATCAAGCAGATGAAAGCTGCAAGGAGAATACGGATAATCAATCGATCAAAAATCTCTGCCATAATTAACTCTTAAAAGTTCTCTTTAAAGTAATTGAATAATAATGTTTTAAAATCCATCTTTTTTCTTCGGTCTTCGTTAAAAAAGTGAGGGAACGCTTTCTTAGTGACTTCTCCATGGGGGCCAAATTCCTGTTTTAACCCATAGAAAGGTTTTCCAATGCTTTTATTAAGGAGGAGTTCATTGTAGAACTTCTCTGTGGGGAGAAAGTCATTCCATCCCAGATATCTGGAAAAATTTTTATAAGTCTTGTTAAAGTGCCAGACTCTTTCACCGCCAGCATTCTTTTTCCATTCTCCAAATTCAGGATCATTTATATAGAGAGAGCCGGGAGGTAATGGGGTGAACTCTTCTACACCATTGTCTCTTCGATAAATAGAAAGACCGATGTTTTCAAGATTCTTTTGAGTAAACTCTTTTGAAGAACGTAGGATCAAATCCTCAACTTCTTCATGACCTGAAATAACTCGGTATTTCTGATAATAGGTTTTTATGAGAAACCCTGTGACATGAGTATCGATTAAAATAAAAGTAACGTGTGGCTTATTTGTGATTTTAGCAAAGCTCTTCTCATTTTGCAGATAGCTTATTCCCATCTCTGAAGGGGAGAGTGTTTTAGCAAGACCCAGATAGAGAACGACTAACATGCTATAGATAAAAAACTTATACATAAAATTTTAAGCTTGCACGATTTTTAAAATATTTTCCTGTTGCTTCGTTGTCAGAGTATCAAAATCACAATGAATTCTATTCACAGCATGAGACTCACTATATTTTTGAAACAGGTCTGTTGCATCCTGGATATTTTTTATAATGCCTTTCTTGTTTAAGGCCGACTCTCTCATCACTTTCATTGGATATCGCTGTTGTGGAGACTCTTCATTGTAATACTTTGAAAGTCTTCCGGTAGAGGAACATTTGATATAGTCGATATTCTCACTCTTTAAATAGAGTTCCAGTTGATCCATTTGATCAATGTAGTTCTCTCCATAGGTCTCCAGAATCTTTCTTGGGATGGAGTTCATGACAATTCTTTGTGCCCAATGGTTGTTGGACTTTTTCAGAATCTTATAGAGATAAGGATCATCATGATCGAGGTAGTCTTCTATGTCTGAAGGAATCGTATACTCTTGAGAAGTAGCAAAGTAGCGGGAGAGCATTTGCTCCAGACAAACAGCTCGATAATGAAAGTACACCATCATGAACATATGAAATCGTGAAATAAGAAAGTCATCAAAAGTAGAGATCGCTCTCTCAGAAATACCTAAATAGGCTTCCTGATCAATCTCACAGACTTTTAAGTTATCAATGATCCAATCAAGATCAAATTTACCGTAACTCACTCCACAGAAATAAGAGTCACGCAGAAGATAATCCATTCTATCGCAATCCATTTCACTGGATACTAGCTGGTGAAGAAGAGGAAAGTAGTTGATTCCATTTACGGTAAAGTAACCAGGATCACTAGTCTCTCCGATAACGAGTTCTGCAATAGCATTGGGATCAATACCAAACATGGACTTCACGTTTTTAAAAGACTCTGTGAAGGAAGAATCAGTTATAGACTTAATCGTATAGTCTTCATGAGTGGCTTGACGATTATTCTTGATTTCAAAACGCTTAGGAAGCTTCAGTTCGCTTACCATCGGCATCACGGACTCGGTAGAGTGGCTAAGAGGTGCATGTCCGATATCGTGGAGTAAGCAGCCAAGTCTTAAAGTTTCTTTAAGCCTTAGAATGTCTTTGGTTTGGTTTTTAAAAAGAAAATCAAAAACCAATGTGGATACATTCATCACCCCAATAGAATGCAAGTAACGAGTATGAGTCGCTCCAGGGAAAACATACTCAGAGAAACCAAGTTGTTTGATGTTTCTTAGTCTCTGAAAGAAAGGATGCTTAATAATATCCTCTTCTGCATCCAAGATAGGTATTGAACCATGAACGGGGTCTCTTATTTCCACGAATATCCTTTTTAAATCTCTTTAGCGTACTGTCTAAGCCAATTAGCAATGTCTCTTGATTCATGCATTGGTTTGCCATCAATGTACAAGCAAGGGACAGTCGAACGGCCTGTATCGTTTATAAGTTGCTCTCTTCTAGCAGGGTCCAGTCTTGTATTATAGTATGAAACTTTATCTTTAAGTTGAGTTTCTTCTAAAGCATCCAGAACTATTTGGCAGTAAGGGCATTCCGGATAAAAATAGAGTTCTAATTTTTTCATATTTAACCTCAAGGTATAAAAAAATGGCCCCAGAGAGGGGCCATTTTTTTAGAAATCATCTTCGTCATCTTCATCATCAAAATCATCGAAATCATCATCGTCGTCAAGATCGTCCTCTGATTTCGCTTTTTTCTTTGGACCTTTTACATATTCGAAGTCCTCATCGAGAATATCTTCTTCTTCATCTTCAAAGTCCTCTGGAGAATCAAGTCCTTCCTCATATCCCCAGCCGTAACCGTATCCACCTTCTTCATCTTCTTCATCAAGATCATTTAAAGGCTTAGGTTCTGTAGTTTCCTCTTCATCTGCATCAAACTCTTCATCAAAGTCATCTGATAATGTATCTGCTGTGTAGTCATCAACGAAAGCAGTTGTTTGAGCGTGCGCAGGGATTGTTGTAACAATCTCTGGAGTTTCAACAACAGTAATTTCTTTTGATTCTTCAACTTTTGCTTTAGAGGGAGCTTTTTTAGCTGTGGTTTTTTTAGCTGGAGCTTTCTTTGCCGTTGCCTTCTTAGTGGTAACTTTTTTAGCAGGTGCTTTTTTAGTCGCTACTTTTTTAGCAGCAGCTTTTTTTGTTGTTACTTTTTTAGCAGCAGCTTTCTTTGTAGTAGTTTTCTTAGTAGTCGCTTTTTTAGCAGCTGCTTTCTTTGCCGTTACTTTCTTGGCGGCTTTTTTTGTTGTTACTTTTTTGGCAGCAGCTTTTTTAGCCGTTGCCTTTTTAGCTGTAACTTTTTTAGCAGGAGCTTTCTTCGTTACTTTTTTAGCTACAGTTTTTTTCGTTGTTGTTTTTTTAGCTGCAGCTTTTTTAGCAGGAGCTTTTTTTGTTGTTACTTTTTTTGCCGGAGCTTTTTTCGCAGCTGCTTTTTTAGCAGGAGCTTTTTTAGTTGCTACTTTTTTTGTTTTTTTTGCCACGGAAAATCCTTTTTAAGAGAGTGAAAATCTTTAAACTGAATTGATTATACGGTTATAAAAAGGCTAATTTCAAGCCTCTAATGCTTAATAGAACTTAAGTCGTCACTACCAATCTGAAGAGGTTGAAGAGGATTGAGAAATTGCTCCTGTTTTGCTTTGCTCACTCCTCCAGAAATATTAACAGTATCTCCTTCTGAATGGATAACAAAATTAGTGCTACTTTCTTGATATCCCCCTCCATCTTTTAAAGAATTAAGAGAGACGAATTTGGTAGAATAGAAGTTTCGACGCATGGTTTCTCTAAGAGAGGACCCTGGTATAGGAGAACTAAACACACCATCATCTCCAATCCCTGTAAAGGCTCCAGGAGCATAGGCAGAAAATGGAGTTAGCTTATTCTGTGGAAAACTGGAGAAATTACTTTCATACCAGCTGTACTCAAGGAAATAATGTGAAGCAGAGAAGTTCGGATCTCCTGATGAACCTGGAGAAAAATAGGCCCTGAGAGAATCTTCTATAGGAGAAAAAGTACAACCAGCAGGATTCACACCACTAGCACTACCTAAGTAGAAAAAGCGGAATTTTCCATTTAAAGAAGCACAGGTTTGTGGGTTTTGAGTCAGAGGACCATTGAAGTTAGGTATATCAGAAATACCCGTGGCAGCTCTGACATAGTCCGCAGCGGAACCACTGGCACCTGCATGAGCGAAATCTTTTTGATCATGAACAGCTTTAGCTGCATGATTGAGAGCATTACGATATTTATCCATAGCAGCTCTTTGGAAGTTCATGAAGTCAGTAATTGTGGCAACAACATCATCCGTTCCTCGCCAATGAACATCGAGTAATGTTGGATCGTAGAGGGGAGCAAAGAGATGAGCCGTGTATTGTTGAACACCATTACTAAAAACAGTTGGATTTTTATGGGTAAGTACACCGAAAGAATCCAGCTTAGGATTAAAACTTTGGTTAACTTCATCAGGCGTAGGGATGAGATAATTGGCAGCTTCATAGGCCGTAGGGGCCTTAATTCTTGCTAGCTCTTCTTCCATCACTTGAGCTGAAACATTAGTTGATAAATTGCTCCCTTTAAACTTTCCAAATTGGTGCTTTGAAAATAATCCGACACTTTTATCTTCGATAAGCCCCATCTCTGTCTGAATAATATGCATTGGCACATTGGCATCAGAATAGGCAGTAGAATCAAAAGGAGCGCTTGGATCGTAATCATAAACTAAATTCGGAATTCCAAACTGAACACCATCTCCCGTCGTGATAATTCCTCCTACAGCCGCTCCTTCGCTACTAATCCAGAAAGGGCTTGTTGCAGAGTTAACCGGTAGAGGTACACCTGGCCAGTACTCATCAGGTCCAAGATTTCCAAAGGTGTTCCCTTTTCTCACTCTTGTTCCTACGACATTGAGAGAAGTGATATAAGGAACCGATCTTCTTTTTTTACCGTCCATTCTTGTTCTGGAGGTATTATCACTTCGATCTTGATGGAAAAGTATTGGCCCGATTCTACCACCCATAGGTTTTGCAGCAGCGTAGGCCGTGAGTTTGATAGAGTCTTGAAAAGGATTAAACATTCCTTCAAATACAGCTTCACCTTTTACAGCATAGTAGGTGAGAAGGTCAGGACTTTTATAAAAACCCAGAGGATAACCAGGAACTGGAACAGCTACTTTAGAAACATCGCACGCCCCTGAAGCACTTCCTGTCGCTCTTGGAATCATCGCAGAGAAGAAAGTGGCATAATTGACGAGTTGAAGTTTTAAATCAAGATATTGTTTTGGATATTCTTTTGAAAGGAGATAGCTTGCAGAATTAATTCCTCCGAGAGTGTTAGATTCAACAGTTTGAGGAGGAATCTCAGTCATCGTGTAGGAGAGTTTCATCTCATCCTGTTCGTAGCTTCCACCCAAGTTTCGATATCCAGAGTAGAAGGCTTTAATGAGTCTTTCATTTCCTACTAAAGCTTCTGTAGAGAGTTCATCCACTTGTTTAGTACAATCGATTTTGTCTGTAGCTCCTGGAACCATGCAAATGCGTTCATCAGGTTTACTTTGTCTATTTACAATTTTTTCTAAATTACGAATACGCATGGCCAGTTCAACTGCTCTTGGCCAGGCCCCTTGACGATGGGCCATGATAGCTGGCCCTTGACCTGTTAGTGGATCAGCTGAACCTGATGGAAGAATGTTATAGGCCCAAGTCAGAGCAACCAACATATTAAGGTTGGTACGATCAATACAGTCGTTGATTTTCTCTCCAATGAGAACGTCTTGGAAAGCTCGGGAAGCTTCTTCTGATCCAATCAGAGAACTTGAACCAAATTCAGGAAGACCGGGAATAGCATATCTTCTACAAATATTAGTTGTTGAACCACTTAAGTGAATACAGATAGAGGGAAAGTTATATGGATCTTGAACTGAAGCACCTTCTGTTCCCGGAGTTTTAAGAACATCAATGTCGGGCTCCATTCTGAAGTTCATTCTCGCACTACTGCCGGCTCCCGGTGTAGCGTTCATAACATCAACAATATTTAAATTTCCGATGACGTAATACTTGAACATCCACTCTTTAAAAATATTTCTCATTTCCCAATTGAGGTAAGCAATATTGGTAAGCTGTCTGGATTGAACAGCAGCTCCCGCAAATGCAGAAGCATCAGTGGCGTTTTGGAGATTGATTTTAGCTTTTACAAAGAGACCTACGTTAATAACAAAAGCGATAATAGATACCAGAACTACCAAGGAGGCAGAAAAAAAGATGCTGATTTGT
>DATGND010000041.1:0-16230 GCA_035306925.1 Bacteriovoracaceae bacterium
GATTATCAGATGAGAGTCTTCCAGTCGCTGCATTCGAAGGTTGAAAGTGAGTATGAATCTTTCCTGTCTTTGGATGAATCATTAATGGAAGAGACTTCACATAAGTACTTTGTAACTTCTCAAGCTCTCTGTATTTAAGAAGCATTTCAGGAATAGGATTCACTCGCATAGCGGCTAGCGTAGTCAGAACTTCTGCATCTGTTGAGTATCCTGTTTTAGTTTTACGAACAATCGGAAAACCTAACTTTTCAAAAAGAAGCTCCCCTACTTGTTTAGGAGAGCGAAGATTAATTTTATCCCCAGATATTTTCTCTACCTCTGCCTCGATATGATCAATCTCTTTGGCAAACTCAACTTCCAGTTCTTTATAGAAGTTAACATCCAAAAAGACTCCCTCTCTCTCCATTTCTGCCAAAACTTTAATGAGTGGGATATCAAGATCAAAATAGGGAGCATTCAGTTCAAGCTCCTCAAGTTTTTTTATGAGAATCGGATAAGCCTCAGTCACCATTTGGGCCACTCTTCCAAAGTAGTTCATTTCTCCTTCAGAGATACCAAATAGATCCCCCTGAGAAGCTTGCATTACCGGAAGAGGTCGATCGAGAGTGTTTTCAATTACGGTGGCCAGATCGTGCCTAAGATCCGGAGTTAGAAGAAAATGAGCTTGAGCTAAATCAAAAACACTTCCCTTGAACTCAAGGTCAAAAGCTAAAAGTTCAAGATGGATATACTTTGATTGGTAAGCAATCAGGCATCCCTTATATTGAGCTATTTTTCCGAGGAACTCTTTTATCTCAACCTGAGAAAAATCAAAATAAAAAGATTGGTCCAGAGTCGCAACTGCAACGCCTTTCCAAATTTCAAATTGATCCTTGTCATCTACAAGATGAGGAAAAATACCCACTTCATCACTTTCAAGAATTTTTTCCAGATCAGAGATGGTTCCTATGGAAACTTTTATTTCCTCTTTCTCAGAAATAGCTTCTGACTCTTTACCATTTTTGACTTTGTAAGGACTGAGTTTAGTTACCCAACTCTTAAAACCCAGGTCTTGTAAAAACTTTTCACAAACGTCAGTGAGTTTGAGTTGGTAGCGGCAATCCGCAGGAATTTTTTCCAGCTCTAAATCCGTAACAATAGTAGCTAGCTTATAAGAGATTTTAGCAAGTTCTTGATGTTGCATTAAAGCTGTTTGAGCTCGTTTATTTCTAACCTTATCAACGTTATTCAAAATATTATCAAGATTACCGAATTCTTCGATTAGAGTTGAAGCTCCCTTCGGTCCAATACCCGGAACTCCTGGGATGTTATCGGAAGAGTCACCAATCAGGGCCAGATAATCCACAATAAACTCTGGGTAGACTCCCATTTTATCTTTTACGTCTTCCCTTTCGTAGATTTTATCTTTCATGGTATCCAGAATTTTCACTGGTCCATCTACAAATTGCATAAGATCTTTATCACCGGATGCAATGAGAATTTCTTCAAACTGATCCACCCATTTCTTGGCAATCGTTCCGATAATGTCATCCGCCTCATAGCCAGGCATTTTAATTTGAGCGATACCCAGATTATCAATAAGCTGATCTATAATATCGAACTGAGGTTTTAGCTCATCAGGTGGTTCTGTTCGATTGGCCTTATAGTCGAGATATAGCTCTTTTCTAAAAGAGCCTTCTTTTGTATCGCGAGCAATAAGAATATGAGTTGGATTATGAGTCATGATCATGTTGTGGATCATGGAAAGAACTCCATAAACTGCGTTCACAGGAGTTCCATCAGGAGCGTTTAATGGACGGATAGCATAAAAGGCTCGAAAGATAAAATTCGAGATATCAATAACAATGAGTTTCATAAAAATCACCTACTGCATGGGAACTGGAGGTGTATCAAACCATGAATCCTTAGACTTTCGCAAATCTAATCTGGTTCCATCATTAGCAATGACAGTAGTATCGGCCATAATATCTCCAATTCTGTGAGGAGATTTAGCCCAGGTTATGTAATAAAATTCCAGCAGAGTCATAGGCATAGCAAAGACTCCGGCAAAGATCCATCCCCAAAAAGGGAACACAAGGAAGAAAATCGGTACGGTAAAAGGAAGGTTTCTGATAAAAGATTGCCAGAGGGAACAAGGAGAACCATCTATGAGAGAAACGACTCCAAACCCCATAAATCTTTTACCAATTGATTGGCCATCATACAGAGAATCGGAAACACAAAGATAGATATTTCCTAGAATTAACCCCATCGGATAATAAAAATAGCCACCAATAAGTACCAGACTTAAATCAATCACTTTGGCCATAACTCTATATAATCTGGCCCGGTTCATGGGACCTTGCATAAGGGAGGTTAATCTCATCCCCATATTGTAGCCCAAAAAAAATAAGCAGAAAGGAATTTTCCTCAATCCAGACTTTTCTAATCAACCTTTTACGCCTAAGCTTGTTGGAGTCATTTATCTGAGTTAGAATTTGAAATTATTTAAGGAGTATATGATGAGCAATATTACAAATGTAACAAGTGAAAACTGGAATCAAGAAGTAGACCAAGCAGACAAACTAGTTGTTGTGGATTTCTGGGCCGAGTGGTGCGGACCTTGTAAAGCTCTTGCTCCTGTTTTAGATGAAGTTGCTTCTGAAGTTTCAGGCAAAGCAAACATCGTAAAAGTAAATGTGGATCAAGCAAGTGATCTAGCTGCTAAATTTGGTATCCGTGGTATCCCTACTCTTCTTTTCTTCAAGAATGGTGAAGTGAAAAATACTCTAGTTGGTAACCAGTCAAAAGCAGAAATTTTAAAACACATCAACTCTCTAGCTTAATAAAAGGAAGGGCCAGAGTGAACTGGCCCTTTTTGTTTCATGAACTATATTCAAAATTCGCTTAATCTCGCTCAGGAAGTATTAAATAAATTTGTAGCAGACGAGAAAAATATCAAACTTATCAACGAAGCTATCGAAACTTTCGTAACCAGCTTCAAAAATAATGGCCGAGTTTTTAGCTGTGGAAACGGTGGCTCCATGTGCGATTCTCTTCACTTTGCAGAAGAATTAACAGGGCGTTATCGTAAAGATAGAAGACCTCTTCCGGCGACCGGTATTTCTGAAGCAGGACACATTACTTGTATCGCCAACGACTTTGGTTTTGATCATATCTTTTCTAGATATGTGGATGCCTGGGGACAAAAAGGTGATGTTCTTCTAGCAATTTCTACCAGTGGTAATTCTGCCAACGTCATTAAGGCGGTAGAAGTGGCCAAGGAAAGAGGGATAAAAGTAGTCGGTCTTCTCGGAAAAGATGGTGGGAAGTTAAAATCTATGGTTGATGTTCCTATCATTGTTGACTGTCCAATCACTGATCGAATTCAAGAAATTCACATTAAGTGCATTCACATTTTCATTGAGGGGATTGAACGCGCTCTCTTTCCAGAAAATTATCTTTAAATCATAAGGGGCATACTTTGCCCCTATCTTCCTATCTCTTTAAATCTTAACGAAAAGTGTTTTAACAAATCAGAATTCAGCTATAATCATTAATAAAGCTTTATATTTCCATGGAAGGGGATGTTTTATGACATTTGTTCAAGATCTAGTAAGATTTATTGTTGATGGTGGTGTTTTCATGTACATCATCCTGGCCGTCTGGGCCTTCTCGATAGCTGTTGCTCTAGAGCGTTTCAAAAAATTATCATTCACATTTGATGTTGATGGTCCTTCATTCATGAATGAGCTTCAGCGCTATATTCTTTCAAATGATATTCAAGGAGCCATTCGAGTTTGTTCAGGCTCAAATGCAGCTCTACCACGAGTTCTAAAGAGTGGTCTTAAGAGGGCCAACCAATCTCCAGAGCAAATTCAAAATGCCATCGATGCAACAGCTCTTGAAGTTATTCCTAAGGTTGAAAACAGACTTCCTTATCTTCAACTAGCTGCCAACCTTTCAACGCTTTTTGGTCTCCTTGGTACTATTCAAGGTCTAATCCAGTCCTTCTCTGCAGTATCTGCAGCTGACCCTGCTCAAAAGGCTGAAGTTCTTGCTAAAGGTATTGCTGTAGCAATGAACACAACTGCATTTGGTCTATTCTCTGCCATTACCATTATGATGATTCATGCTTTCTTAGTAGCAAAATCTGAAAAAATTATTAATGAAGTTGATGAATTTTCAGTAAAGCTAATTGACCTACTAGGAACTAAAAAAGCTTCAGACGAATAAGGATAATTTATGATCCGTATTCCTAGTACTAAGAGGAAGGCAAAGAAAGAAGAGAAGTTGAATCTCACTCCAATTATGGATGCGGTATTCATTTTCATTTTCTTCTTACTGATGTCTGCTTCTTTTTTAAAGATTTACGAGATTGCCAGTGATATTCCGATTATCTCGGATCAAGAGCCGCCTAAGGATCAAAAGAATCCTCTGGCCCTTACTCTTACTGCTGAAACTAATTCTATTACTTTTTCTCGTGGTATCCCCTCTCGTTCTTTCAAAACATTTAAGAGAGAAAGTAATGGTGAGTTTAATTACGAAGAAATTCATCAATTCTTAGTTGATTTAAAAAAACAACATGTTGATGAAAACACCATTATCTTCGAGCCTTCAGGGGACTTAACTTACGAAGAAATTGTAAAGATTATGGATGCAGTGAGAATGCTCAATAAAACTGATGAAGCAATCTACAAGAAAAACAAAGATGGGATTGATGAGAAAGTTAAAGAACTCTTCTCTAAGATCATCTTCTCTAACCTCATGAGCTAAGGAAGAATAATATGTCTAGAGCTAGATCAATGAGAGTTCGTAGAGGAAAGAAGAAAAATACTGGTTTTGATGTAGACATCACTTCCTTACTAGATATTCTCACCATTCTTCTGGTGTTTCTTCTTCAAAGCTATAACTCTTCTGGCGTTATTATTAATGTGCCGAAAGAAATCTCTCTTCCTGTTTCTAAGTCTGAGTCTATAAATAACTTTGGTGTAAACGTCCAGGTCTCAAAATCTCAGATTTGGGTAAACGATACTGAAATCGTTAATACCAATGATCCGGAAAAAGAACAAAGGTTTGATGAGGGTGGAAGAAGAATTGTTCCCCTCTATAATGAATTAGTAAGACTTAAAGAAACGGTAAAACAAGCTGAAAAGCTCTCCCCTGAAGTAAAAAAATTCCAGGGTGTTGTTAACCTCGTTTTTGATAAAAGCCTAAAGTACAACTATCTAAAACGTGTCATGTACACTTGCGCTTCCGCCGGATACAAAGAATTCAAATTCGTCGTCATGAGCGAATCTAACTAATTACTTCAATAATCCCAAAGGTATGCCCTACCTTTGGGATTAATCAAACCTAAATTTTTCATTATCAAAACTCATCTTAAAATATTTTTTCATACCCCTATTTTTCTGAGCAAGCGGACGTGATATCTTCCAGCAATTACAATTTTTTTCTTATCCAACCTTTTGGGAGGTAAAATGAAG
The DNA here is from genome assembly GCA_035306925.1 of Bacteriovoracaceae bacterium. GTDB lineage: Bacteria > Bdellovibrionota > Bacteriovoracia > Bacteriovoracales > Bacteriovoracaceae > Peredibacter. The sequence goes on from DATGND010000041.1 coordinate 5,466, forward strand.
GCTATATTTGCTTTAGCAATGCTCACATTACTTGGAAATGTACAGGCTTCAACATCTGCACAGATCATTATCGCTGGAGATGACTATATTGATATCGCTTATAAAACCACCTCTTTACCCTACAATACCCTGCTTGGTAGAGGTGCTAAGTGCTATTTAGGCACTTCGGCTGACGTAAAAAGTATCGTTAACAAGATGATTGATAATCACTTATACGGAAGGGAAAATATCCAAAGTCTTGATGTTATTTCAACTCGGTATAATAACGAGATAGTAGTATCTCTTTATAGCAGTCGAGGTAACCATCATATTACGCTAAGTAAGTGTAACATCGAATAATCCCCTATTAGATTACAACTTTAATCTAAATTTTGAGGGCGCCACTAGCGCCCTCACTCAGCCTTTTGCCTTAACGAATGTAATAGTATTTACATTAAATCTTCTTAGGATAGAAGTTCATTGGTTGTTTAACTTCTACAACTCCCCCGCCTAACGGTGCAGGGAAAGCAATCCCTCTTAGAACATTCACAACACATCTTTTCACACCAGCAGGAAGGCTTGATGAGCCTTCAACACCTGCTTGGGTCACGTGTCCAGAGGCACCAATGTTAAAGTTCAGTTTTACACTTCCTGAAAACTCCTGGCCTCGAGTTGATAACTCATTCTGATAACAAGATCTGAAGTGAACAAGGTTATCCATAAGAATTCTTCTGATGACATCTGGATCCATAGAGCCAAGAACAACTGTCTCGGCCGGGATTCCTGCTGTATAAACTGCTCTTTTAGCAGAAAGTCCTTCAGCACCAATTGATTCACCTAGTTTACCTACTGTGGCCCCAACTAAACTTCCCTGATTAGTAGCGATATCAGCAGTTTCAATTGAACCTGTACCTCCAGCGACACCCGAAGCTGCGCCAATCTGTGTTCCACTCGCACCTGAAACAGTTTTCGTCTGTACTGCTGAAAGTGTTCCACCTTTAGCTACTAGACTCGAAACTGTCGAAGAGAAGTCTGCTGACTTATAGACTTCAACATGCCCAGCAGTTTTGGCCTGAACCTGTGAAGTTGCAGGTGGATTCTTGGCAGCGGCTGGAGCTGACTGAGAAACCTTCTTACTGGCAGTCGGAGCTGCTTTTTGTGCTGTCGTCTTAGGAGGAGTTGTTCCTTGCTTAACAACTTGTTTTGTAGGAGCTGTTTTTTTACCTGGATCAGGCTTTTTATCAGCTACTTTCGTATCAACCACATCTGGTTTTTTAACATCTGGTTGTTTTTTAGCTTCTACTTTCTTTTCAACAGCAGGCTTATCAGGCGCTTTCTGAACTTGTTTTGGAGCATCCTTCGTTTTTTCCACTGCTTTATTTTTCGAAAGAGTAAGCGGCTGCTTATATAGAATAGTTGCTAACCTTTCTGGGGCTAACTCTTCTTTTACTTCCGGCTCAGGAAGCTCGATGACGTTAAAGCCAATGACTATAACGATTACCAGTGAAAGTAGGAAGAAAAGATACTTTTGAAAATCAGGGTCTCGTTTAAGAACTGGAGCAGCGGCTACTTTAGGAGGTGATTCAACTCCCCTGATAAAGATCTGCAAATCACCATTCTGCAATCTTAAAATATCCTGTGGTCCTAATTCGAAATCCCCAAGTCCTTCATTCGCCTTTTTATCAGACAGGAAAAATGGAGTAAAACCAGGTAAAGAATGAACTACGGGACTTTGAGATTTTTTTAGAGTTATGAAAGGATATTTATCTTTCTTACCTAGATAAGGAAACTCGATTTCTTTCTGTGACTTCTTAAGCCCAGTAATATGATAGGTGTAATTTCCTTCCGGAAGATAATCCACAGAGAAAATATTCTCTTTAAAAAGGATAATAACTTCTACTGCCTGCTTTGATGTTTGATATCTGAAGATCGGGTAAATCTCTTTTTGATCCTCAAAAATATATTCACTGAATTCTGCTTTAGGATCAGCGGCCAGAGGGTAAACAATACTTGGAAGTTCTAAATCCTCATCTACAGGTAAACCTGGAGCAGTAGGAACTTTAGGTAAAGCTTTGACAGATGCTTTTCCTTCCAACGGCTCCAAAGCATCAAGCACAGGAGGTAGAGCTGATTCAGCATTATAAAGACGAAACTCGAAATCCACTCCAGCTAACTGAAAGTGATCCCCAGGATAAATTTCCTTGGCCACCACTCGATCACCGTTAACAAAGGTACCGTTGGTAGAGTTCATGTCGTAAATGACAGCTTTATTGGAGAATATCTCCATAACTGCATGGATCGCTGAAACAGAATCAGAAGAGACCATCAGATCACAAGTTTCTGATCGCCCAAGAAGGATTCTTCCGGTTCTAAAAACTCCACCTCTAACTTTTACTTGAGATGAGGTAGGGAAAAGTTCAAACATCTGTTGCTGATTCTGCTTTTCAGTATTCACTATTGGCCCCTATCGAATAGCATCAAGAGATTTTTTCATTTCTCTATTAAAGTTTGGTCTATCTGGTAATTTATTCTGAAACTCTTTACGTAAACGAGGTGATACTGAAATATCACCAGGAGAGCCTGCGACTCCTTCTACAGAGATTTCTGAAAAATCAAATTTTTCATATTTTTTATACTCGTAATTCACTTTTCTTTGAGCGAATGAAGAGAATGAAAAAAGAAGAGCTAACAAAGAAATCCATTTCATATTTTAACCCCCATTTTCTGGGCCATTGAAGAATAGTAATTCTTTAAATGTTCTTGTTTCGGCTTAGAAACATTTTTAAAGACTTTGATGGCATCAGCTTTTTTCCCCGCTAGAAAATAAGCATAAGAAATATTCAGGCCAATTTCAGGTTTTCGCCAAAGATTTGGCTTTAGCTGTTGATAGAATCTTAAGGCCGTATTGAAATCTCCCTGCATCAGGTGAGCAGTGGCGATAGCATTAGTGATCCCCACGTCTTGCTGAGCTTGATTAGAAAGAGATTGAAGAATAGGAAGAGCTTTCGCTGACAACCCAAACTCCAGATACAAACGGGCCAGGTTATAACGAGGTGTTTTCGAAAACTTCCCTACTTGAGCAGCTCTTTCAAAAGCAACAATCGCTTTTTGATGCTGGCCTAGACGAGAGTACATAACACCAAAGTTATTTAAAGTCGGTACATAATCTTTTTCCGCTTCAAGAGCCTTGTTGAAATACAGAAGAGATTTTCTGTATTCTTTTTGATCTAGATAACAGATCCCCAGCTGATTCCAATAGGCCGGGAGTTTGTATAGGCGATCATAATTATTTGCAGCAACAGAATAGGCTTCTTTAAACTGTTTGCGAGTACAGAGGTAGGCCATCGCAACCAGAGGATCTTTGTCACCCTGGAATTCTTTCACCTCATCTCTGGTTAAACGCTCAAGTGTTTCATCTTTTAAAATAGGATTCTCTAAAACCTGACGATTATTAGTGAAGTAATCTCGCACCTGAGACTTCTCAATGGGCGTAGTTTTTTTAAAGTCTTCATTCGTTATTCGATCAAGCTCACTAACTTTCTTATCTTCTTTCTTAGAAGAGGTCGCACAAGAAGCCAACATAAAAGAGACTAATAAGAAAATGATTGTTTTCATTTCATCCCCTCTCTTTGCATCACGACAGCTTCTTCATCATCAAAATAACGAACATTGGCGAAGTTATCCTCATAAAGAACGTCAAAGTTATCCTCTGATAAAATAGAGTTCTTATTAATAGTGACAGCGATGTCTTTCTTTAATTTATTGGCATGATTGGTTAAAGGTAACCACACATCTCTCATGGCCTTTTGAAAACTATCCACGTATTCCTTCGGTTTATCAGGTGGTACAAAATCCCTTACCTCTTTAGCTACATTTTCATAGGCCTTAATAAGGTATTTAGAGCTTGCCACAATGGCCTTCCCTGAACCTGTTTTAGCTACGGCATCAACTTGCGCCGTCAAGGCATCCAGAGCCTGGAGCTTACTCTTAAGAGCAGTATTAAAGCTTGCTTCAGGAAATGAGAGTTTAATCTGTTCAATTCTTTGAGCAGAAGCTTGAATATTAGGAATCTTTCTAAGTGCAATTAGGTCGATAGCTTCCACCGGTATATCAAGCTTTAATCGAGTAGCCCGGATATAAAGACTATTCTGCTTATTCTCAATGGCTTGAGCTTGCGATGTATTACCAGCGGCCAGTAGTCTTTCTCTGAGTTTTTCATAAGGAATAATCAACTGAGCTGAAGAAAGCTGATCTTTTTCAAGTTCACCGATAATTTGCTCAAGAGCTGACCAACGATTACTATCAGCAAGATCTTTTAATAATTCATAATCCACTTCTTTAAGAACTTTATCCGGAATATTGCAAGATTTCGCTTGCTGACGAACTTCCAGGGCCTTATCAATATCTTTATTGGCCAATGAAATAAACACAGCGTTCTTATAGAAATTAGGCTTGTTTGAAGAGTTAATTCTACAGGTTTTAGCCAGTAGACGATGTGATAAATCCGCTGATTGACTTAGGTGTTGTCTGGCAAAAAGTCCTGAAGCAATAGTCAGAAAAGATCCCGAAAATTTTACAACATCTTTATGATCCATTTCATTCAGGGCAACCGTAGACCATAGATAACTCTTATTAGCATCTCCTAGCTCATAATAAAGAGCTGATAAGTTATAAGAGGCGTTAGCCTTCGCATGAGGAGTTGACTCCGAAGACTCATAGATTTGATGATAACCTTTCAAAGCTAGTGCTTTATCCCCTCTATCAAGAGAGCTTTGAACACCTTCAATCTGAATTTTCGTCATCAGTGATCTAAGAGCATCTGCATATTTCTTAGAAACTTTAAACTCCCCGGAGTTAATTCTTCCGACATAAGCCTTAACACTGTCGTATTCCTTATTGGCACGATGGTAATCCATAATCTTGGCCAGCATCGCTTCTTGAATTTTAAAGTCTTGTGGAAAATTTTTTGCAAAAAGAGTTAGTGTTTCATCAGCACCTTTAAAATCTTTTTGCTCCACTTGAGCATTAAACAACTTCTCATAAATAGTTTTGGCCCTAGCAGATCTCTGATCAACCGATAAAGCTCTCTGGTAAACAGGAATGTAATATCTGTTTGCCACTTTCTTTGATAAATTCTTGGCCGCTAGTGCAGAAAGCATTCCTTCAACCGCTTGAGCTTGAATTTTTTGATCATTTACTTTCTTTGCGGCATCAAACGAAGCGATATACAAGTCAAGAGATCCTCTCGGTCTACTAGCTGCATAAGCTGTTTCAGCTTGGAAGAAAATTTTTTCAGGACTCTCCTTTGGATTCAGAAGCGCTGAAAGACCAAAATACTTAATGGCCTGATCAGCTTTCAAGTTTTGAGTTTTTCTCACTCCGGCATATGTTTTTGAGACAACAGTCTTTTGAATCTCTGCCGCTTTTTTATCAATTTGAAAAACAAGAACTTTATTTTGTTCTGCGGTTAGATACTTTCCTTGACTGAGACTAACGAGCTTCTCTGCAACTCTTAGATGTTTAGCATCTTGTTTAGCACGATCATAAAGCTGAAGTTGGGCCATAAGAATTTCAGCTTGCTTTCTTACATCTTTTTCATATTTTTCAGCTTCAACCAAGACCATTTCAGATTGCTTGAACTGCCCATCACTCATAGTCTTATCAGCGATGAGAAGCATCTGTTTAGTAAAGTCGATTCTTTGTGACTTATAAAAAGCAATCGCTTCATTTAGTCTATTTGCCTCTGCATAGAAAAGACCGATGTCTCTATTCACTTCACTACGATAATCAATATATTTATCAGAAGCACTCTTTTGATGAATCTCTCGCATCAAACTAATGGCTTTACTATAATTCTTTACTCGATAATAACACCAGGCCAGGTTGAAGCTTTCTTTAGTCCACCATTTATCATTGATTTTAGAAATAGATCTCTCGTAAAGAGGAATCGCTTGCTTATACCTTCTATTATTATAGTGATAATCGGCTAGTGTTAATTCTGCTTTGGCCCTGATAAGCGAATTCGCATTAGTGTGCTTGACCGTTAGATTTAAGAATCTCTCAGCACTCTTGTGATCCCCCATCTCACGATAGTTAGATCCCAAGATATAATAGACTTCCCCAATATTTTTATAATTAGGAAACTTCTTAGCGACGGTTTGAGCAGCGGCATTGGCCCTTTTAAAGAAAAGGGTCGAATTTTTAAAGTACTGCGCGCGATTTACAGTCCTTCTTTGCTCTGGAGAAAGTTTTAAGTATCTTTCATTCTCATAATCAAGCCAGTGCCTTCCCTTCTCTAAGTTAAGCTCTGCTATTCTGAACAAAGTATCAGGTGATCTATAGTTTTGTTGTTTAGCTAATCTTGAAACTTCATTAAGCTCTTCATCGACAATTTTTAAAATCTGCTGTCGACGAGAGTCGATCTGCTGGGCCCATGATAATTGCCCTGCTAGAAGAATAGAAATAGCTGCAATCCGGGTTATTTTTAACATTCAGACCTCAACGCAAAAACATAATCACCAAGCTCGTCTGCCCAGAATTCTCCGTTAAAATTCCAGAAATATTGCTTATCATTTCTTTCAATATACTTAACGTCCCCTCTTTTACGGCCAGGCTCTTGGTCTTGATAAAGACGCTCTTTTCTTTGGGCCAGCACTTCCAGTTTGATATAACTCATATCCTGAAAGGCTCGGTAGAACTCTGCATACTTAGAAACCATGGAACTTCTTACATAAGCACCGAGAGTACTCTTATATTCATCGAGAACTGTACGCATGTTACTTAGTAACTGATTCTTTAGACGAGAAGCAGGAAGAGCTTCGATTTTTCGAAACTCGGCAACAGCACTACTTAGAGATGATTTAATCTCTTGATAAGCACTATCTTTTTCAAGACTTCTTAGAGTCCTATTAACGTAAGGAACCAGTGATTGCTTTCCTGACTCAAAGTTTGCCATCAAGTCATAGTAGTACTTATAGTTTTTCTTATTTCTTAAAATAAACGTTCTTAAATTCTGTGCTTCTTTTGCATGAGTGTTATAGAAGTCATCAGCGGTGTTTCTAGCATCATCATAAAGGCACATCTTTAAATAAGAGAGGGCCTTTAAGACATCCACTTCTGGATTAAAAATAAAATCCATCACTGGAGCTTTATAAGTTACAAGCTTCCCAAGTGTTCTATTATAGTTTTTTAGCTGAAAACTATTCCAGGCCTCTTCAAAAAGAATATTAGGCCAAATGAGAGATTCTTTAGGAATATCCAGATAAGTCAGATCTGCTTTTTTATATTCTTTTAACCCATAATAAGAACGAGCAATTCCCGCGAGACAATAGTCACGGTTCTGAAGCATTTGATCCTGCTGAATCTTACTATCTAATTTACCAGCAGCTTTCTCTGAAGCCTTAACACATTCATCAAAGACAGTAGCCGCTTCTTGATATTTACCTTTATGTGCAAGAATAACCCCAGAAAGATGCTTAATAAAAGGATAAGAGCGATGAGTAGGATCAGCACTGGCAATCAATTTCTCTGCCGCATCGAAATGAGAGTCACTGAGTTTTCTTTTCGCCAGAATATAACGTATATTTTGTGAACTTAGCCTTGATAAAATCTCTTCCGGAAGTGATTCAAAAGTTCGAACCCCTACATTATTCATGACATTATCAATGGCACGTTCAAGAGTTCTGTCTATCTTTCTTGATTTAACCAGATGATCTTTAACCCATGGGATAAGAGAAAAGTGATAACCACCTTCATTTAACTCAATGATCATCTCTCTATATCCAGCAAGAGATAAGTTTCCCTTACCGTATTTTTTTAGGGCTTCTTCATAACCGGCAAAGGCATTAAGAGTAAGACCTGCTGAAAGTAATATTAATAATTTTTTTGAGAACATCCGTGTTCTCCTTTTTATCAAAAAAATTAAAACTGATAGTTTAAACCAATTCCAAGATCATAGCTGTGATAAAGCTTACTTGTTGTCGTCACAGGATTACTCCCTCCGCCAACTTGTTTTGATTTATCTGCTTTATAAATAAGTCCTGTTATATCAATTCGAACACTCCATTTCTCATCGATATAGAATCTAAACCCTGTATTCCACAAAGCACCGAATAGGTTTTCGCTTGTCAGAGAGTTAGTATTCGTAGCTGAAGTATCAAATTTATTTCTATTATCCAGAGTTTTAATATTGGCGGCTCCAAGACCGAACATCCAATCAAAATAAAAGATTTTATTAAAGGTATTAATCTTTGAATAGAATGGTGACCACATGAACATAGCACCGGTATATGTATCAATCTTTCTATAGTACGGAACTGTTCCCTGTTCTTTTACACCTTTAGCAGTATCGTTTTCCTCTCCAGAATTTTTACCGAAAACAAACTCTACTCCCCAGTCTTCCTTAAAGAAATATCCACCGCGAAGAGTTCCCCCATAAGAATCGATAAAAGCTCCGCTCAGAGTCATCGCTCCCGTTCCACCAACATAAAACTCCTGATCTTTTTTGAAGCGGCGATTCTGTAATACGTAAATTTCTTTATCTTTATCAAGCCAGGAGAAATCATAAAGAGAGGTTTCTGCTGCAAATGCAGGTAGAGTAAAAAGTGTTAGTAAGATAAAGGCAAGTTTCATAAAGTCTCTTCACTTGTTAGATTTAATACATATCTAACAAATTTTATCACTTCCTGAATTAGGCGCAACTTACTGTTTTATCTAAGGCAAATATCACCATAATTACACCGAGTACAATGCTCAGTATTTCTTTCCCAAGGTCGAGTTTGCTTACTCCAAAACAAGGAAAGTTCTGCGGCGATTTCTCTATACTCAACTTCTTTACTCAGTGATTTTTCTTCATCCACGAAATATAGCTCTAATTTGATACGATCTTCAGGTTTAACCTTCTTTAAAACATATAAAGCGAAAGCATAAACCTTTAACTGCAACCAATAAGGCCCTAGTTTGCTTTCCGTTAAACGACCGGTTTTAAAATCCCATACCTGATATAAACCTTCGGCCTTTGGTTGCAAAATCAGATCCGGAGTCCCGGAAATCATATGTCCAAAAAAAGAAAACTTAATAGGAACTTCCGAGATGAATTCATATTCATCCTTAAAGCTCTTTAACTTCTCTAATACCGAAAGAAGAATGTTCTCATCCTGCTGTCCACTAAACTCTCGGGCCACGACAAAATTTCGAGATAGTGCCAAAGAAATAGCTTCATGTATTTTAGTCCCTCTTTCAGCGCTGGACTTCAAAATGGAAGATAAGTCATCCTCCATCGAATCAACAACTGGGTCGCTTTCCTTTTTTAGCGGATTGAGTTTTAAAACATTTTCCAAATAAAACTTTCGAGGACAATCCAAAAGAGAGTTTAATCTTGTAACACTTAGTTCCGGTACAATAAGTAGCTCTGACTCCCCACTTCCCTTTTGATGAATACCGACTGAATCATAATAAAAGAGTGGCAAAGAAGCCCCTACTTCCTCTGAAACAATGCTTCGATAATCCTCTGGATTTAACTTGTTTACCGTCAGACCAGTGAAATTACTTTTCAGTTTCCAGTCATCAAGTAGTGAAGACCATGTATTATCTTTAATTTTAGATTGAAGATTTCCGATATCCACCGTAGTCCAAATAAGTTTCTCCACTGCTCGAGTACAGGCCACATAAAGAAGCCTCTTAGACTCTGAGTAGTTTTTATACTTTTCAATCTCCCGCTCAAGTTTATAGAAAGGAGTAACTTGTCTTTCTTTTTCCTGAAAATTTTTAAACCAATAAAAAGAGCTAGGGCCATCTCCCATAAGGTTCTTATTAGGGATAGTAGCAGAGTTAGTAAAAATTCCCCCAATGATGACATGATCAAATTCAAGTCCTTTAGAAGCATGGGCCGACATAATGGTGACTTTATCAGCATCCTGTCCCCATCTAAGATCCATGGAGATCGTATTATTGGAAGTTTGCTTCAGACGACTATAAATAGCTGAAGGATTACTGTCGTACAGAAGACACAGAAGATCGATATAGGAAAGATTGAGATCAGCATTCTCATTGGTAATTTTTAAAGAAAACAAGAACTTTTTAAAAGCTTCTAAAAGTCCAAAGTAATGTACGTCTTCATCAAACTTATCAAACAAAGCATCACTGCATTTTTGATTAATACCAAGAACCTGAAGGTAAATATCAATGAGAGTTAATGGGAAAGCATTTTTTGAACTCTCATTTCTATCATATTTTCTTTTTAGTAGAGTATAAAAAATTCCTAAAACAGGATCATCCAAAAGCTCGATTTTAAACTGAGCAGTAAAGCCAATCCCTTTTCCCATCAAATGACGGATAACTGCGGTGGAAGGAACTAATTTTTTGTAAAGGATAGTATTCTGTTTCTCTGGATAATCTCTTCTTAACTTCTCTAGTTGATCTGCGATCACCTTGGCTTCCAAAGCATCCAGTTGATCGTTACTGATTTTTTCCATTTCAAGATCTGAAAGGTCCAGATCATTAATGATGATTTCTCCGGCTTCCTGATACTCAATCGGCGGTAAGGTTTGCGGATCAAACTTAACGGTAAAAAGATCTGAAGAGGAAAAGTTAAATCCTATCGGTAGCACATGATCAAAAATAGAATTATTGGCCTCAATGATTTCTGCCAGAGAACGATAGTTATGAGACAGACTCAAGTTTTTAGGAATCAACTCTGAGCAGTCATTAAAAACCTTTAACTCTCCTCCACGGAAACCATAAATGGCCTGCTTGGCATCTCCTACACAAAAGAGCTTTGAGAAGTCTT
>DATGND010000042.1:0-7713 GCA_035306925.1 Bacteriovoracaceae bacterium
AGTAAGCGGACAAGATAAACCGATCCATTTGATTGCGCTAAACTCATATCGTGATTGGACGCTTTATGAGCGCTATTCCAATATGCTGAGAAATAACGCTCAGGTTGCTTCTAGTTTAATTGCAGGAGCTGACTTCGTTCAGACTTCCGGTTATCAGGCCGTGTTTGATTTAGAGGTAGGTTCGAGTTCTGATGAACACCAGGAAAGAGCTCTTAGAATGGCGAGAAACACTTCTCATATTTTAAGCCTTGAGAGCATGTTGGGAGTGGTTGATGATGCTGCTCATGGAAGCTTTCACTTGGAATCTCTCACCCAAGAGTACGCCCAGAAAGGGTGGGAGTTTATGCAGGAGCTCTTGAAGGCTTCGAGTGTGAAAGAAAAAATTCAAGAAGTGGCACAAGAAGCAAGAGAGAAGCGTGAAAAGAACATTCACACTAGAAAGCATGTTCTTGCAGGTCTTAATGATTTTGCTGATGCCAAAGAGAAACTGAACTTGAAGTCACTTCAGGTGAATATGTATCGTTCAACTCGTTCATTTGAAGAACTAAGAATTAAAGTTGAACAGATGAAAAATCCTCCGAAAGTTTTTATCGGGGTATTCGGTGATTATGCGCTTCTCAACCCAAGACTCAATTTTGCTAAGAACTTCTTTGAAGTATTAGGTCTTGAAGTCAAGGATTCTGAGAGAGGTATTGATGATTTCGATCAATTTAAAAAGCTCATTGCTGAAAGGGATGAGGAGATCATCGTTTATTGTGCTACAGACGCTGATTATGAACAATTAAAGTCTCTGACACATAAACCTAATACCTATCTTGCAGGGAAAGTTGAACTTGATCAGTGTCAAAGTATTTATGCAGGTCAGGATATTTACAGCGCTCTGAAGTTAATTGTGGAGAAGTGGAGCTAATATGAGTCAGATTGATTTTACCAAAATCCCTTGGTCAAACCCTCAAGTGAATCCTAATAAGAATGAAGTGATCACTAAGATGCCGGAAGGGATCGAACTTCAGCGTGTTTACTCAAAAGAAAATTTAAAATTTGAAAAACTTCGTCATACACTTCCTGGGGCCAGGCCTTTCATCCGTGGGCCATATGCCTCCATGTATACGGTTCGTCCTTGGACGATCCGTCAGTATGCTGGATTCTCAACAGCGGAAGAGTCGAATAAGTTTTATCGTGCTAATCTCACTAAAGGACAGAAAGGTCTATCCATTGCTTTTGACCTTGCCACTCACCGTGGTTATGACTCCGATCATCCACGAGTTAAAGGGGACGTGGGGATGGCCGGAGTGGCCATCGATTCGATCCTGGATATGAGAATTCTTTTTAAAGATATTCCTCTGGATCAAATGTCCGTCTCTATGACTATGAACGGAGCAGTGATTCCTATTCTCGCTCTTTTTATCGTGGCAGGAGAGGAACAAGGGGTAACTCCTGATAAACTTACTGGAACCATTCAAAACGATATTCTCAAAGAGTTTATGGTGCGTAACACTTATATTTACCCACCAGCTCCCTCTATGAGAATCATTGCTGATATTTTTGCTTATACATCAGCACATATGCCAAAGTTTAATTCAATTTCTATTTCTGGATACCATATGCAGGAGGCCGGAGCGACGGCGGATCTTGAGCTAGGTTATACTTTAGCCGATGGTCTTGAATATCTAAGAACAGGAGTTGCCGCAGGACTGGATATCGATAAATTCGCTCCTCGACTTTCTTTCTTCTGGGCCATTGGTATGAACTACTTTATGGAAGTGGCCAAGATGAGAGCGGCTAGACTTCTGTGGTCTAAGATCGTTAGTGGCTTTAATCCTAAAAATCCGAAGTCATTGGCACTAAGAACTCACTCGCAAACTTCCGGCTGGTCACTTACTGCTCAAGATGTGTTCAATAATGTCACTCGTACGGCCATTGAAGCATTGGCCGCCACTCATGGACACACCCAAAGTTTACATACCAACTCTTTGGATGAGGCCCTGGCACTTCCAAGTGAATTCTCTGCTCGCATTGCTCGAAACACTCAGCTCTTCATTCAAACAGAAACGGATACGACTGATGTTGTTGATCCATGGGGAGGAAGCTACTTTGTAGAATCTTTAACTCAGGAGTTAGCTGAAAAGGCCTGGGCCCATATTGAAGAAATTGAATCTCTGGGAGGAATGAGTAAGGCCATCGCAGCAGGAATTCCGAAAATGCGTATTGAAGAAGCAGCCGCTCGTACTCAGGGCCGAATTGATTCAGGAGTTCAGCCAATTGTGGGAGTGAACCTTTTTAAACGCGAAAAAGATGATACTCCTCATATTCTTCAAGTGGAGAACTCAGCGGTTCGTGAAGCTCAGATCAATCGCTTAAAAGAATTGAAGGCCAATCGAAATGAAGCTTTGGTACAGGAAAAACTCAATGCTATGACACGCGCTTGTGAAACAGGTGAAGGAAACCTTCTTGCTCTAGCGGTAGAAGCGGCCCGGGCCCATGCCACTGTAGGGGAGATGAGTCTGGCCATGGAAAAAGTCTTTGGACGTCACCAGGCCGAAATTAAAACCATTCAAGGTGTGTATATCAAAGAAGTAAACCAAGGAAATAGCAACGTGAAAGATGTGCAAGAGCTGGTTGAAAAGTTTATTAAAGAGAATGGACGTCGCCCGAGAATCCTTATTGCGAAGATGGGGCAAGATGGTCATGACCGTGGTCAGAAAGTAATCTCTACGGCCTATGCAGATCTGGGCTTTGATGTGGATGTCGGTCCATTATTTCAGACTCCAGAAGAGACAGCTAAACAGGCCATGGAAAACGATGTCCATGTGATTGGAGTTTCTTCTCTAGCGGCAGGACACTTAACTCTTGTTCCTGAACTTAAAGCAGAGCTTAAGAAGCTAGGTCGCGAAGATATCTTAGTAACTATCGGAGGAGTGATTCCACCTCAGGACTATGATAAACTATGGTCAATGGGAGTTGCTGGAATTTATGGTCCAGGAACAGTGATTGCTGATTCAGCTAAAGATCTTTTAGAGAAGCTTTTAAAAGAATGAGAAATCCTGACCTGAATTACTACATTCAAGGAATAGAAAATAAGAACCGTACGGTTCTTGCCCGTGCCATCACTCTTGTTGAAAGTGAGCATCCCATTCACCAGGAGATGGCCCAGAAGCTGATTGCCCACTTCCTTCCCCAAACCGGAAAATCAAAACGTATCGGAATTTCCGGAACACCCGGAGTGGGTAAGAGTAGCTTTATCGAATCCTTTGGAAAACTTATTACCTCTAAAAATCATTCGGTGGCAGTACTTGCCATTGACCCGACTTCTCAGGTGAGTGGAGGAAGTATTCTGGGGGATAAAACACGGATGAATGAACTGGCCATTGATCCTAAGGCCTTTATTCGTCCTAGCCCGAGTGGCAAAACTTTGGGGGGAGTAGCACGTCGTACTCGGGAGAGTATGCTTCTGTGTGAAGCCTTTGGTTTTGATTATATTTTCATTGAAACAGTAGGTGTTGGGCAAAGTGAAACAACCGTTGCCGAAATGGTTGATATGTTCATCATGCTTTTACAGCCTGGATCTGGTGATGACCTACAAGGAATAAAGCGAGGAATTTTAGAGCTAGTCGATATGGTAGTCGTCACTAAGGACGATGGTGAAAATCAAAAGCTCATTGCCAAGGCCCGCCATGATTACCGTCAGGCCCTTCACATCCTTCGTCACGAAGGTTGGACTCCTCCTGTCCTAAGTTGTTCTGCATTAAACAAAACAGGGTTAAATGAGATTCTGGATAAAATACATTCATATTATATCGAGCAGACAACTGAGATTGCGAAGAAAAGAAGTGAGCAGGGATTATCCTGGATGTGGCAACTGGTTTACGAAGGGTTAAAAGAAGAGTTTTTTAAGAAGGTCACCCAGGAAGAAATTAGTAAAGTTGAACAAAGAGTCCTTTCCTCTCAAGAAACTTCAGTGCAAGCAAGTCTTAAGTTGTTGGAACTTTTCCGACAGAGGTAACTATGCGGCTTCTCGCTTTTTTAATGTTTCTTCTTCCTCTTTCTTTGTATGCGGAAGATGACTATTGCTTCTATACCAATGAAGAAGGCAGCACTAACCATGATATCTATCACCATCATATAAAAGCCGAGTTGCGACGGCTTGTTGTATTGGTTGCCTTAAAACAAATCAAACCCACTTCTTACTTTAAAAGTTTAAAGCATGACTGGCGAACCAATTGCCTTTCTTTGGACGCTTCTGACGATATTAGGCTTTTTGTGAATAAGCTCCATGCAGAGAGAAGAAAAAATTATAAAAAGATCACTCATCCTACAGGACTCAATAATTGTTTACTCTTCGTTGCTGGTTATAAACCTCCATATAAAAGAATTCTTTTTAAATATCCTGAGAAGAAAGATATCACCATGCTTGATGAGTTTAAGCAGCCGATAAAGATCAATGTTCTTTTAGTAGCAGAAGATGTGGTTCAATATACCGTAAACTATAGAGGGAAACATTATACTTTTTATCGAGGCCTAGATTCCCATATTGAAGTTCTTCCCATTCCTTATTTTGATGAGTCGCTAAAGAGGACAGATGAGAATAATAAACTTCTGGATCCTCATAAAAGAGTCACTCTTCTTAATGGAGAACTCCTTTACAAAGACAACGACGCTTTCTTCGCTGTTAATTGCCCTAAATAGTTATACTGCTTATCTCATCTTCCACAAGAGCTGAGAAAGGTAAGGTCTTCTGGTTTCTCCTGTGGCCACCATTAACAGCTTGGTGATTTTTAAATTGAGTGGGTCTGTAAAAAGCAGAATCAGAAGTTCTCTAATGTAGTTTGTGTTTAAAGTAATGTAGTTATCTGTTCCAACACCAAGCTTTAAACCTTTCTTCTCCCACCATGAAAACGGGTGATCTTTAAGATCATTGAAATTATTTGTTAACTTATTATTAGAACTTGGTAGAGCAATGAGTCCAACTTTTTTATGGATCATGCGGTTGAGAACATCATGTTGATAATGTTCAACTTCCCGGGCCATATGGAATTTAATTTTAACGAATTCTTTTTTCTCACTCTCTGAAAGAACTTCACCAGCAAAGAGTTTTTCTCTAATATGCCCGTACTCTCGCCATTCCATGTCCATCAGCTCTTTATAGTCAGAACTTCCCGGAGCAATAGGTTTACCTTCTGCATTTTCTTTTACTACTCGGCAATAGATAGAGTGAAAGTAGAAGTTTGGATTGATTCCTAATGAAAGACCATGCTCCAGAGTGTTGATATGCCAAATGTTCAGAGCATTATCCACGGCCTGAACACCTTTTTTCAGAGTATGCCAGGTTTCCCCATGGTGAGAACGAATCGAGAAACCTTTGAACTGCAGTTTTCTAAAACCCTGCTGCATTTCTGCAAAGTGCCCCTTACGATAGAGGTCTCTTTCGTTTCCAACAGTATCCACTTCATTCAGGTAGTTATTAAGAAAAGGGTACTTCTCCAGAAGGTTTAAGATGGCATTGACCTGATGAAGAAAGTGCTCTCTTTTTGTAGAAAAGTTAGAAGCATCATAAAAGTCTGCTTCTTTTCTAAAACAAGGGGAGAGAACAAAGTCAAATTGAGGGACTTCTTTTTTAAAGTCCATGTATCCATCATAGAGACCTAGCACCACGTCTTCTTCGGTGAGATTTTCAAGCCCTGGGATTTGTTCATCTGCACTTTGGTTGGCCCTGGAAAGAGTGAATTTTAATTTAATCTTACCGACGTTATAATTCTCGTAAAGTTCCTTTGCCATGTGGTAAGCGGCTTTGCGATGCATATCACGAGTTGTCAGAATAAGTTTTGGTAGGAGAAGAATTTTTAAGTAACGATCAAAGAACTCGTCATCTTTAAGACGTAAAAGGTTGTCCACATCTTCTTCGGTTTGAATAGACTCAGCGACGCCCTGACCGTATACATTGTTAATAATTTCAAAGTAGGTTTCCTTCTGAGGGCCCGTAAGAAGTTTCATTAAATGAGGGTGAACAAAACTTGCACTTAATGAACCTGTCAGGTGAATATGTTCTTCCATAAAAGGCTTAGGGAATCGTTTAAAAAAATACCCCAGAGCAACGGCTACATCATGATTGAGGAGAGTTTTGATATCCACTTCATCACTTTGGAAGCTGTAGAGAAGTCGTCTAAATTCCAAAATGGTTTTTTTAAAGTTATTACTTTCATCAGTATCGCTAAGAACAGCAAGTTCCAGGGTATCTAAAAGACTTATCCCATTCGTTTCAGAGATGATTTTGGTGAGATAGTCTGCGAGTTGTTCTGCTTTGGTTTGTTTTGACATATATAATCTTCTATACTTTATTAAAAACAATGGTTCCTATGAATAATTTTACCTTATTTTTAGTTTTTCTTCATCTTTTCTCCTTATCGACATTTGCTGCCACTCTTCCCGATAAGCAAGAGGAAGCTGTGAAAACCCTATGGGGGAATCAGTCTGATAAGTTCACTAATCATGAGCCCATCTATGTGATAGGGGGTGATGATGATCTAAAATTACAATTCAGTTTTAAGTACCGTTTAAGTCAGGATTGGAATTTTTACTTTGCCTACACTCAATTAATGTTTTGGAGCATCTATGATGAATCCAAACCTTTTAGGGATGTAAATTACCGTCCGGAAGTTTTTTACCGACTTTTTACTCAAGAACGTGCCTTCTTTCAAAATCTGGACTTGGGATACCTTCATTATTCCAATGGCCGTGATGAATTGGATTCTCGTTCCGTGGAAAGAGTCTTTCTCCGTTCTACCATTGCCACTAAAATCAGACGACATCTCTTAGGCGGAACGATTGGGATTCAATATTTATTTGATGAAGATCGGACGAATAAAGACCTCATTAACCACTTTGGCTATTGGGAGGCCAGGGGATTTTTAACGGATGTGGTTCTCGTCCATGATCACCGGATTGATTTTAATTTTAGAGTGAATGCCGGTTCTAAAATTATTGATTTTGATAAGGGCTCCTACGAAGTAGGGCTAACTTATAAATTTAGTAACACGGCCTTTAATCCTGGAATTTATCTTCAGCGATATGAAGGTTATGGCGAAAACCTTCTTCACTATGATCGAAAAAGAGTTGAGCATCGGATCGGATTTATTGTTACCTATTAAGTGATCTTCTGCTCGGCTGCCCGAGGAGTATTAGCAAGGGCGTGTTGATACTTCTCTCTATCAAGGGGATCATTCTGGTTGAGATATAATTCAAGATATTTCAGAGAATCCTGTCCCCAAAAGAGTTCATCTCCCGCCACAAAGCTTGGAACTCCAAAAGCTCCATGAGAGATAGCTTCATTGATATTACTTTTAAATTCGGATCTTGCCTCTTTGGAAAAACTTAACTCATAAATCTTTTCTCCATCAAGACCAGCATCTTTAAGAATGCGAATGCATTCATCAGGATCTCCAAGATCTCTTCCTTCCTGCCAACCGGCCTTCCAAAAGGCATCGATCACCTTGAATTGATCGTTTGTGCTGGCCCTTAAACTCATACGAAGTGCATAGAGAGGGTTGAATGGGTGAGTTTTTGGAGTGGTAAAAGGGATGCCTTCGAGCTTGGCCATACGAAAACATTGCTTAAGAAGAAACTCTCGCTTGGGCTTAATTTCTCCCGGCCCTTTAATGTCCCAATGGTTTAAAAGTGAACCGAGGGCCACTGGATGAAGGGTAAAATTCAGGTTTT
>DATGND010000043.1:0-3736 GCA_035306925.1 Bacteriovoracaceae bacterium
TGGCAACCACGAGCTGAAAAAGCAGAGGCCATTGCTCAAAAAGCTATTGCCGATGCTAACTATAAAAAGTCAGAGGTAGAAGGCGAAGCTTTGAAGAAATCCTTAAAAGCACGGGCAGATATTTTAAAGAAACAAATTAAAACCCTCGAAGATGTTTCCATTCCTGCTGTTCAAAAAAGTTTAAAGTACGTAAGAAATATTGCACCTCGAGATATGGCAGGCCTTGAAACCCACCGTCGAATTTTTCAAGACTATATCTCCCTTCGAAGTCAGTTGGTTGATCTTCGAATGAACTATGAAGAAATCTATTCTCATTGGACATCTGTGTTCGCAGAAGGACATTTATAATGAAAATTCAAATTATCTTTTTTATTATCCTCGCTTTTTTTTCCTTTGGTTGTAATAAGGTGGAAACATCTCAGACTAGTGCTGAAAGGGCCCATGGTGAGGCCAATCACTCCTACTATACTTGTCCCATGCACCCTCAAGTTCATGATCATGAACCTGGTAACTGTGCTATGTGTGGAATGCCTCTGGTAAAAGTTACAGAGGGACAAGAAACTAAGAAGGACGCTAATGTTCTTCTTCCCAGTGACTATCAAGTAAAAGTCTTGCAACTCACGAAAGGAAAAGTTGAAAAAAGAGAAGTTTCTTTTGAAATACCGGCAGGAGGAAGACATCTAAGCTCTTCTCAGGTCGCTTTCTATATTTATGAAAGAGATCTTATGCGGGTGAAAGTGGGCCAAGAGTTCGAAGGCGAGTGCGCCTCTATGCCAGGGATGACTTTAAGAGGGAAAATTACTCAAATTGATACAGTGGCCGATCCTTCAAGCCGCTCAGTTAGAGTTTTAGGAAGAATTACTGATCCCCATG
Organism: Bacteriovoracaceae bacterium; assembly: GCA_035306925.1. Taxonomy (GTDB): domain Bacteria; phylum Bdellovibrionota; class Bacteriovoracia; order Bacteriovoracales; family Bacteriovoracaceae; genus Peredibacter. The sequence continues at coordinate 874 of DATGND010000043.1, forward strand.
ATATGAATCTTTTAGAGGGAAGTTTTTTTGGCAATATTAAGACAACTCCAGTTAAGACTCTTCTCATTCCCTACGATGCAGTCTTGAGAACAGGAAAGAAGGACTTGGTTTATAAAGTTCTTGAAGATGGTGGACTAAAAGCAGTTCCTGTAATGGTGGGAATGACCATTGATGATGAAATTGAGATTTTAGATGGATTAGAAGAAGGAGAGCTTATCTCGTTTGGTCCGAACTTCCTCTTAGATTCAGAATCGCGCTTAAGAGGGATCCATGATTAAAAAAGTCATTGCCTTTTCGGCCCATAACAAGTTTATCGTAGTGGCCATCACTTTTGCTCTCTGTGTGATGGGTTATATCTCATTGAAGAATATTCCCCTAGATGCTATCCCTGATTTATCTGATACTCAAGTGATCATCTATACCAAGTGGGACCAGTCTCCGGATATTGTCGAGAATCAGGTGACCTATCCCATTGTGACCTCTCTTCTTGGTGCACCCAAAGTGAAGACTGTCAGAGGAACTTCTGATTACGGCTACTCCTATGTCTATGTGATCTTTGAAGATGGAACTGATCTTTATTGGGCAAGAAGCCGAGTACTGGAGTACCTCAATCACATTAGTGCTTCTCTTCCTCCCGATGCCAATATGCAAATTGGACCCGATGCCAGTAGTGTGGGTTGGATCTATCAGTATGTGGTGGTGGATGAGAGTGGAAAACTTAATACTGCTGAACTTAGAAGTCTTCAAGACTGGAGATTAAAGTTTCAGTTAAATGCTGTTCCTGGTGTGGCAGAAGTGGCTTCCATTGGAGGCTTTGTTAAGCAATTTCAGATCCGAGTAGATCCGCGAAAACTTGCTCTTTATCAAGTGACCATGATGGATGTGATGGAAGCTGTTAAAAAGTCCAATAAGGAGAGTGGTGGTCGAGTTATTGAGTTTTCAGGAACTGAGGCCATGGTACGAAGTCGTGCCCTGGCCGACTCTGTCGATGATTTTAAAAATATTCCAGTGAAGTTCGCTCCCAATGCTCCTGTGCCGATTCTTCTTCACCAAGTAGCCGATGTGGTCATTGGCCCAGAGATGAGAAGAGGTGTTACGGACTACAATGGTATGGGAGATACTGTTGGTGGAATTATTGTTATGAGGCAAGGAGAAGATGCTCCAACGGTCATTAAAAGAGTTAAAGAGAAGATCGCTGATCTTTCCAAGTCTCTTCCAGAGGGAGTCAAGATCAAACCAGTTTACGATCGCTCCGACCTCATTGAACGGGCCTTAAATACTTTAAAGGGAACTTTAATTGAAGAACTCATTGTGGTGAGTTTAGTGATTCTCATTTTCCTTTGGCACATACCTTCTGCCATCGTTCCTATTATTACTATTCCAATTTCAGTTCTCTGTGCCTTTATCCCTCTTTATCTCATGGGACAATCTTCTAACATTATGTCATTGGCAGGTATTGCTATCTCCATTGGCGTATTAGTAGATGGTGCTATTATTGAAGTGGAAAATGCTTATCGAAAAATTCAGCACTGGCATGCCGATGGAAAAAAAGAAGATTTCCATAAGGTAAGACTTGAAGCCTTAATGGAGGTTGGACCCTCGGTTTTCTTTTCTCTGTTAGTGATTGCTGTCTCCTTTCTTCCCATTTTTGCTCTGGTGGATCAGGAAGGTCGGATGTTTAAACCTCTGGCCATCTCTAAAACATTAACTATGGCCATAGCAGGAATTCTTGCTGTGACTCTGGATCCTGCGGTAAGAATGATGTTTGCACGTGCCGAGTTTTTTAATGGAAGATCTAGAATTTTAAATAAACTGGGAAATGCATTTATTGTAGGAAATTACTATCCTGAAGAAAAGCATCCGATCAGTAAAAGACTTTTTGCTATTTATCGCCCCATTCTTGATCTATTTCTTAAGTATCGAAAGACAGTATTAGTAGGGGCCTTCCTTCTAACTCTTTCCGTAATTCCCGGAATGATGATGTTAGGAAGAGAATTTATGCCAAAGCTTCATGAGGGAAGTCTTCTCTATATGCCGACCGCTCTTCCAGGACTTTCAGTGACGGAAGCGCAAAGAATTCTTACTCTTCAGGACAAGATTTTAATGTCTTTTCCGGAAGTGGAATCAGTATTTGGTAAAGCGGGGAGAGCGGAGACCTCTACTGATACAGCGCCTTTATCGATGATTGAAACAACCATCGTTTTAAAAGATAAGAGCGAGTGGAGAAAAGTTGATCGTTGGTATTCGGCCCTTCCTGAAATTTTACAAAAACCATTTCGTTATTTTGCTCCTGATCGAATTGATGAAGAGACCCTCATTCAGGAAATGGATGAAAAGTTAAGTTACCTGGGTATGCCCAATATCTGGACCATGCCCATTAAAAACCGCATCGACATGCTTTCTACGGGCATTCAAAGTCCCATAGGGATTAAAATTTTTGGGGATGATTTAGAAACGATTCAGTCGGTGGGAGTTCACGTGGAACACGCTCTTAAAGATCTTTCGGGAACTCGTACAGTTGTGGCCGAAAGGATTACAGGTGGTTATTTTCTTGATATCGATTTTGATCGTCAACGTCTGGCCCACTACGGTCTAACGGTGGAAGAAGCTCATTCGCAGGCCATGGCCGCCATTGGTGGTGAAAACGTTTCAGTTGCTTTAGAGGGCAGAGAGCGTTACCCCATACAGGTCAGATATGCTCCGGCCTTCCGTCAAAATAAAGAAGAAATCGAGAAGGTCTTAATCGTTTCCCATAACGGGGCACAGATTCCTCTCGGGCAGCTTGCAAACGTAAACTTCACTGAAGGTGCTGCCATGATTCGGGATGAGAATGCATCCCTAGTTGGCTATGTTTTCGTGGATG
>DATGND010000044.1:0-2564 GCA_035306925.1 Bacteriovoracaceae bacterium
ACCATAACTGACATTGGCAAACCAAAAGCGATTGTGAGGAAGTTGTTTTCTTACTCCAAGTGAGAGTTGATATTGATAATAATCACGAAGAACTTCATTTTTATCAAAATCCAAGTGCTGATAGTTCCCTCCGATCAAATAGTCTAGTTTTTCACTCTTAACTGTATGTCCGAAGATAAACCGACTATGAACAACCTTTGTTTCTCCTTCCTTATTAGTCAATTCCTCCTGTGGAGAAGTCATATTCTCCAAGGCCAGCTGACTCGGAGGAGCCGCAGGTGTCAGTAAGAAACTAAAATCCTGGGCGAAACTCCAGGAGCTAAAAAAGATTAAGATCATCCACAACATAACTAAAGTATTTCTCTCCGGAAAATAATTGTCCATGCAAATGAGAGAAAATGTTAAAAGAAATTTGGTCTCCCAAGAGCGATACTTATCCCAGCAAAGGAGATGCGAATGAAATATCTACTGCTTTTGGCCATAAGCACGGCTGCTTTCGCCCAAACAACACAATCACAAACCTACTTCCCCCCTTTAGATGTTAATGAACTTCATGACATTCAAGTTGCTCAAGAAAGAAAAGGAGAACCACCTGAATTCGCTGTTCCTCGTGAAATAAATGTGAAACCAACAAACTGGGTTTACGAAAATGGAAAGATGGTCTGGCGTCACCAAGTTGAAGCAACTAATGCTGTTAACTTAAACTTTGGTTTTAAAGATTTTTACCTTCCACCAAGTGCTGTTCTTAATATTTATTCAGCTGACCATACTGAATTTATCAGACCCTTCACACACGAAGACAATAATATCTATCAAGAACTATGGACTCCGGTCATCTTAACAGATAAGGCCATTATCGAAGTTAGTGTTGATGAGTCGGAAGTAGATAAAGTCAAACTTTCTTTAAATCATGTTGGTCAAGGCTTCAGACAAATAGGTCAGTCTACTAACAAAGCAGGAAGTTGTAATATCGATGTGGCCTGTGAAGAAGGTATCGGCTGGGAAAAAGAATCAAGCTCTGTTGCCGTACTTGCAGTCAATGGACGCTCATTCTGTACCGGTTTTATGGTAAACAATGCTAAACAAGATAAAACTCCCTTTTTCATGACGGCAAATCACTGTAGGGTTACTGCTTCTACTGCAAAAAGCTTAGTGGTCTATTGGAACTACCAAAAACCATTCTGTAGAAGTGGAAGAGGACGATATCAAGATTTCCAAACCGGTGCTGTTCACCTTGCTTCTTGGGCAAATTCAGATTTTACCTTAGTAAAACTTCTCTCTGGGCCAAAAGAAGAATGGAATATTAGTTACAGTGGCTGGAATAATGAAGATATTGCTCCTACAAGTGCTGTGGGAATTCACCATCCCAATACAGATGAAAAATCTATTAGTTTTGACTTTGATGAGACGAAAGTAACTCGATATTTATCTGAATCACCGGGAGAAAGAACCCATATTCGCGTTGGTAATTGGGATAAAGGAACCACTGAACCAGGTTCTTCTGGTTCTCCGTTATTTGATCAAAATCAAAGAGTTGTTGGTCAACTTCATGGAGGATATGCTTCTTGTAACAGCAAAACTGCCGATTGGTATGGAAGATTTCATACTTCCTGGTATGGAGGTGGAGAATCTCACAACAGTCTTGCTCCTCACCTTGATCCTGACCAAACAGGTATAACTTTCATCGACACTTTATAAAATCTTTAAAGGCAGATGCAAATCTGCCTTCCTTTTTCATAATTAAGATTTAGAATGTTTTAATGTTTAGAATTTTTCGTCGTTTTAATCGATCATTAAATAATGATGTTGTTCGTGCAGACCTCCACTCTACTCTCTTGGATCTAAAGCCGGAAAATCCCTTTGATCTCAAAATGGAAGCTTTGAAAAAGCTTATTGACTGGACTAAGTGGCCAGTCACTGTTGGTGGAGAAACCAAAGATTACTACAGTTCTCGAACTATCCGAACAAAGTTCCTTCTGCAATTCTTAGATAGAAACGAAGATTTAGGAACATATTTTTTTGGAACTATTAGTGATTTAATGAAACGAGGGAAGGCCACTCGTCTTCTCTACATTACTGGACTCACGGATCATAATGGTTTTTTCAGTGAAATTGCCGACCGGATGATTCTAAGAATATTACCTCAAACTTTTACTGAAAAAGATCTCGCTGAAATTTGTCGGTATTTGTTTGATAGTCCTGAAGACATCGTGTGGATTGAACAATATGCCATTAATGTTCTAGAACCCTTTATACAGACGGCAAAAAAATTCAACGTCAGTTTTGATTTTCTAAAAGATGATCTTGAAGATGCCCTCATTATTCTCGGCTCTCATATTTCCTCTCTGGGAGTAACCAGACAAATCAGAAGACATTTGGATTATGCAGATCTTTCAGATTTAAGTTTCATTAAATTATCTATGGCCATCAACCGCCGGGATACGCCTGATCAGATTCTTAAAGAGCTCACTCAATGTCGCATTAATATTCTTAATGTAAGAAATAAATTGGAAGAAGTTGGAGTCTCGGTTCAACTTATTTACACCATTGAAAAAATTGAATCC